>NZ_NWQK01000002.1:0-300000 GCF_002817655.1 Candidatus Chlamydia corallus | reverse complement strand
GTATTCCAGAAAAAAGATTAAAAATCAAGTTTACAAAGCTTAATTAAAAAAATTATTTTAAACAAAAAAATCAATATAATTAATTCTATCTCAAAAAGAAAAGTGTCATACTATTAATCCAACGTTGACGAACAATTTCGTAAGCTACAGCAGCTACAGAAGTAGAAAGATTCAAAGAATCTGATTCCCCCAACATAGGAAGAGCAATTGGAGAAAAATCTTCCGAAAACCACTCCTCAGTCAAACCATCTTTTTCTGAACCAAACACTAAAGCAGTGGGTCCAAGATAGTTTTCAGAAAAATACATTTTTTCAGCTCGAGGAGATGTTACAAAAACTGCCCAACCCTCCTGCTTTAATAACTCTCTTACCTCATCACCTGCAAGAGAAAGAATCGGAAGAGAAAAGAGAGCGCCTAAAGAAGAGCGCACAGTATTGGGGTTATACACATCCACAACAGGATTGCATAAAATGACACCGTCAACACCAGCACCATCAGCTATTCTTAAGATAGCCCCCACATTCCCAGGTTTTTCTACCTGCTCAATAATAAGATAGAAAGGCTGGGTATTTCTACGTCGATTCAAAAAATCTTCTTTATTCCATACTCTCTTTTGTATAACCGCAACGAAATTGTCGTGATGTTCCTTAAAAGAAAGTTGGGCCAAAGTAGAGTCTAAACAATATAAAATCTCTATAGAATCTCTTTTGAATTCATTTAAAAATTCCACTTCTTTTTCTGAGAGATGTGTTCCACAAAAAATGTGCTGACATGCATATCCCGCACGCAATGCCTTCTTAATTTCACGGGCGCCTTCAACTAAAAACCATAAACTCTTTCTACAGCGAGAACGTTTTAAAGCCAGAGCCTCCTTAACTCGGGGATTGTGTTTTCCTATGCACTCCATTGAACAAAACTCCCAGAAGGCAATGCTGTGACCCCTTCTCCACAAAAACTTTCCCCGCAAGACCATGCTTCAGAAGAAAGATTTGACAAACTGCGCTTGGCTATGGCTTTTAAAAATTCTGGCGTGTGGCCAGGAGTATGAGAAGTCAAGAGAAAATATGAGGCGTCGTTCGCAATGAGCTGCGAACATAAAGAAAGTAAAGAAAACAGGTCTCTATCTATTTTAAAGACCTCTCCATCAGGTCCACGACCGTAGGTTGGAGGGTCTAAAAGAATCACGCGATATTTTTTATTTCTACGGATTTCTTTTTTTAAAAAAGAAATCACATCTTCAACAACCCAAAAAATACGCTTATCAGGAAAAGTGTTCTTCTCTACATTTCTTTGTGCCCAACGTACTGCCGCTTGGGAACCGTCCACATGGGTCACACGTGCTCCACACTTAGCAGCAAAAATGGAACCCACCCCTGTATAAGCAAAGAGGTTCAGTACCTGACAACCTTCGTGCTTCTGGATAGCTTTTTGCAAAGCAGGCCAGAATCCCATATGTTCGGGGAATATGCCTAGATGCCCAAACGGTGTTCTCTTTAATAGGCAACGCACATCAAAACATGAGATCTCCCACTCTTCAGGAAGACGTTTAAAACTTTTCCAAACTCCTTTCTCTCCTTCACGAATATACTGCAGCTGCGCTTGAGACCAGAGATTCGGTTTACTTTTTGGCCAAACAGCAACACTTGAAGGACGAATCAAAGTCACAGGACCAAAACACTCTAATTTGTTGCCGTCCCCACTATCAAGTAATTTATAATCCATAACTACTCTTTCTCTGCTAAGGCCAAACTACGTTGTATTGCATCTACCTGTACCTTTGTTGACATATCTATCTCGATATTGACTCTCTCTCCCTCTTTCTTCTTTCCTAGAGTCGTTCTTTGAAGAGTCTCTGGAATCAATCCTACAGAAAAAGTATCAAAATCGACCGAAACTATCGTTAAGCTAATACCATCAATCGCAATAAATCCCTTTCCAAAAAGGTAAGGAGAAAGTTCTTCGGAAGTACGAAAATAATAACGATTTTCTTTTATCACGACTATCTCTGTTGTTCCCAAAACATGGCCAGAAAGCAAATGGCCTCCAATCGCGTCTCCCATGTGTAATGCTCCCTCCAGGTTGACTAGATCACCACAGTTCCTTTCTCCTAAAGTCGTACAAGCTAAGGTTTCTGGAATAACATCAAAAAAGATTTTATTTTGATCTCGAGATACTACAGTCAAACAGATTCCATCCACTCCCACACTAGATCCTGGGACTAGAAGACGAGCAAACGCTGGCGTACTTTTGATTCCTAGACCTAGGCCTTTTCCTTGAAATTCTAAAAAACAAATTTCACCTAATTCTTGAATAATTCCTGAAAACATCCCACCTCGTTTAATAACAGAAGCTTTACAACAAAAGCTTTTCTAGAGTAGAATACGATTTTTTCTTCTCAATAAGCAAAATAATTTCACACACTGGCTCAAGATAACAGCAACTTCCAAGGCTGCTACTCTAAGGAAGTATTTTGTCTTCCCTTGATTTCGTGGAAAAAAACTTTGCAACTATAGTCACTTATATTTATCCTAACCTAAAAATCCAGTTTTTCTTAGACTACCTTAACCTAGGAGGTAGCTCCCATGCAGTGTCCTTTTTGCAATCATGGGGAGTTGAAAGTTATAGATTCAAGAAACGCTCCAGAAGCTAACGCAATAAAACGCCGTCGGGAATGTTTAAAGTGTTCTCAACGTTTTACGACATTTGAAACGGTTGAGCTCACCTTACAAGTATTAAAACGTGATGGTCGCTACGAAAATTTTCAAGAATCTAAATTAATTCATGGTCTGAACGCAGCCTCTAGCCACACACGAATTGGCCAAGACCAGGTTCATGCCATAGCTTCTAATGTTAAATCCGAGCTCTTAGGGAAACAAAATAGGGAAATCTCTACGAAAGAAATTGGCGAACTAGTAATGAAGTATCTTAAAAAGTCTGATATGATTGCCTATATCCGATTTGCCTGCGTCTATCGTCGATTCAAAGACGTTGGTGAATTAATGGAAGTCTTATTGTCAGCAACTCCAGATATGGAAAAATAGTTGAATTTTAAAGGAGCAGGGTTGTGCCATTATCAGATGAGGAAATAGAACAGTTTAAGAAAAGACTTTTGGAAATGAAGGCCAAATTGTCGCATACTCTAGAAGGAAACGCTCAAGAAGTGAAAAAACCTAACGAAGCTACAGGGTATTCCCAGCATCAAGCAGACCAGGGTACCGATACCTTCGATCGAACTATTAGCCTAGAAGTCACCACAAAAGAATACGAGCTTCTAAGACAAATTAATAGAGCTCTAAAAAAGATTGATGAGTCTTCCTACGGAATTTGTGATGTCAGTGGAGAAGAAATTCCCCTGGCTAGGTTGATAGCTATTCCCTACGCTACCATGACAGTGAAAGCTCAAGAACAGTTTGAAAAAGGGCTGCTATCTGGGAATTAAGTTCTATGGCCAAACGTTTTCGTAGTACACTGCTAGTCGTTGCCCTGCTTGTTTTAATCGACTGGGTCACTAAGCTAGTTGTCTTATTACAATACAAAGATCTCCAAATTTTAACGCACCCCACCTTATATACTCATAGTTGGGGGCAGTTTTCATTTTCACTTGCTCCTATATTTAATGAAGGAGCTGCTTTTGGTCTCTTTTCAGATTATAAATATTTCTTATTCCTTCTGCGTATATTTATTATTTTCGGCATTCTGGCTTACCTTATATTTAAAAAAAAATCTATATCATCAACAATCCGAGCCGCGCTGATCCTTCTCTGTTCAGGAGCTATAGGCAATGTTGGGGATATTATCTTTTACGGACACGTAGTTGATTTTATTTCTTTTAATTATAAACAATGGGCATTCCCTACTTTTAATGTCGCGGATGTATTTATTTCTTTAGGAACATTGTTACTCGTTTACAAATTTTATTTTCCTACAAAACAAACTGAAAAAAGAGATAATATAGATCCCTTTAAGAGGAAGTAAAATAATTTTTTAAAAAACTTTTTCCGTTGTGATGAACTGTCTCCTATCACTTTTATCTGTCTTTGATGATTTTTTTTGGTCTTACGTCGCCTTTCTTCTAATCATTGTTCTAGGCGTTGGTTTTTCCTGGAAGTCACGGTTTTCTCAATTTACGAAGTTCGCTCAATTTTGTAAGCTTTTTCGTTACTATTCTCAGAATGCTCAAGAAAAAGAAACAAAACAAGGTGTCCATCCTATAAAAGTATTTTTTGCCTCCGCAGGAGGAAATATCGGTATAGGGAATGTTGTAGGAATTGTCACAGCCGCGTGTATCGGTGGACCTGGGGCTCTTTTTTGGGTTTGGATTGCTGGTATTTTTGGGTCTATTGTTAAATATTCTGAGGTATACCTCGGCATCAAGTTCCGTAAGTTAGATAGTGATGGTGTCTATCAGGGCGGGCCGATGTATTTTCTTACCAAGGCATTTAAAACCCCTGTAGTTTCTGTTATTGTTGCGATTCTTCTCTGCATTTATGGAGTTGAAATATACCAGTTTTCAGTCATTACTGACAGTCTTGCCCACTGCTGGAACATTCCTAAAATCTACCCGATGCTAGCTCTTCTCTTTCTTGTTTTCTATGCAATTCAAGGAGGTTTACAGCGTATAGGAAAAATTTGTTCTCTAGTTCTTCCTTTTTTTATGCTTCTTTATTGTGCCCTAGCCCTCTATATCCTAATCAAAGAGTTTTCTACCCTTCCTCAGCTAATCACCACAGTATTCTCTTCGGCATTTAAAGGACAAAGCGCCTTGGGAGGATTTGCAGGCTGTACTGTAGCAACTACCATTCATCAAGGAATTTCACGAGCAGCCTATTCTGGGGATATTGGTATAGGTTTTGATTCCATCATCCAAAGTGAAAGTTCTGCCAAAGATCCCAGGACTCAGGCCCAGCTCAGTATTGTTGGCATTGCCATAGACAACCTGATCTGTACTCTTAGTCTTCTCATGGTGCTGGCTTCAGGCTCATGGTCTCTGGGATTCGAAAACGCTTCTCAAGCAGTAGAACATACCCTAACAAGCTATTTCCCTATGGTAAGGTTCTTCCTCCCCACCTTCTTCTTTGTTACAGGCTATACGACGATCATCTCCTACTTCCTGGTTGGCAAGAAGTGTGCAAAGTTTCTTTACGGAAACCTGGGTACAAAGATCTACACTCTCTACGGTCTTCTTATTCTTCCCCTATTTTGTTTCCTCAGCCAGAATACAGCTTTACTGATCATGTCCGTATCTGGAGCTCTACTCCTTTGCTTTAACCTCTTAGGAGTCTTCCTATTAAGAAAAGAAGTTCAGTTCCCTGAAAAGGTCTCTTCTTTCAAGGAAACCCCACTTTCCACAGAATAAAAACCTATCTTATTCATAGTAAACAGGACAGGTATTTTTAATTTTTTATTAATAAATTAAAGATTAGTTTTAGAAAAAAACACTTCATAGAAAGTAAAATAAAGAATAAAAAGTTGTAATTAATTTTTTATTTTTTATGGATAACTATCTTCTCGGAATCTTAATTTTCTGTTGCGTGCTCCTCTCGATAGGGATGTGCACCATTTTCGTGATGACGATCTTCTTCCTACGCCACATCAATAGAATCCTTAAAAACATCCATCGGATGACTACAATTTTAAATTTCGAAGCTAAAATCCTAGCTCCTTTGATGTTAGGAAAAAAGCTTCTCTGTGGATGGCTAAAAAAAAGAAAAAATCGCGACTCTCTCTCTGAGGATATTGAAGAACTCTTAGATGAAAAAAAGCAGAGAGGTTGGAAAAAAAATTTATGCCAAGGAATTAAATGGTGCGCAGCACTACTCCTCATTTGGAAAGTGTTTCGTAATAAAGATTAAAACGTTGAGGGATATCGTTATGTTCGGGAACAAACACAAATTTAAGAAAACCAAATGCAAACGATTTCGCTGGCTACGAGGTGTTTTATTCGGCGGATTCATAGCTACGTTATTAACATGCTTATTTACTCCTAAAAGTGGAGTTCAACTGCGGAAGAAAATCCTCAAAGTGAAAAACTCTGGGGCTAAAAAAAGTAGAGTGTTATTTAAAAATTCTAAGCAGCATACTAAGTCATTCGCAAAACAGGCTAAGTTGCTTGTTAAAAATATCTCTCATGAACTTCAGGATTTTAAGAAGGGAATCCTGGACGACAAAGATTAAAGTTTCTGATAAGCTCTGCGAGGTCAGAATATCTTCTCAGAGCTTTATCTAGAAAGAAAATTAACAAAACTCATCGCTATAAGATTCCTTGGTTAAGTTTTTATTTCCGTATATTTATTTTTCTTTTCTATGTAAGTTTAGATCTGTATGAGACTATAACTTATTAGGACTCCGACATATGAAGCAGATCCGTCTTTGGGGATTTTTATTTATCTCTTCCCTTTGTCCCCTTTCTTATCTAACAGGGAACGATATCCTCCTCCCTCTATCGGGGATTCACTCTGGAGAAGATCCTGAACTTTTTACTCTACGCAGTTCATCTTTAACAAAAACTACATATTCTCTACGCAAAGATTTTATTGTCTGTGATTTTTTAGGAAATTCTATCCATAAACCTGGAGCTGCATTCCTTAACTTAAAAGGCGACCTCTTTTTTATAAACAGCACTCCACTAGCGGCTCTTACCTTTAAAAACATCCATTTAGGGGCCCGCGGTGCTGGACTGTTTTCTGAATCCAATGTTACCTTCAAAGGTCTTCGCTCTCTTGTTCTTGAAAACAATGAAAGTTGTGGAGGTGTCCTTACCACCTCTGGCGATCTCTCCTTCGTAAATAATACTAGCGTGCTTTGCCAAAATAACATCAGCTATGGACCTGGGGGAGCGTTGCTCTTAGAGGGGAGAAAAAGTAAAGCCCTCCTCTTTAAAGACAATCGAGGAACCGTCCTATTTCTAAAAAACAAAGCTATGAATAGAGATCCCTCTCATCGAGCATACGGAGGAGCCATAAGTAGCGTAAGTCCTGGCTCGCCTATTACCTTTGCTGGGAATCAAGAGATCATCTTTCAAGAGAACGAAGCCGAACTTGGTGGAGCCATTTATAATGATCAAGGAGTAGTAACTCTTGAGAATAACTTTCAAACGACAAGTTTTCTCTCTAACAATGCTCTTTTAGGAGGTGCTGTCTATAGCCGCCACTGTAATCTCTATTCACAATGGGGCGACACCCTATTTACTAAAAACACCGCAGAAAAATTTGGCGGGGCGATCCACGCAGATTATGTTAACATCAAGGATTGCAAAGGTAGTATCGTCTTTGAAGCGAACTCAGCAGCTGGTGGAGGGGCCATAGCAGCATCTTCTCTTTGCGACATCGATGCTCAAGGTCCTGTTTACTTTATAAATAACTCTGCATCTGGATTAGAGGGTGGCGCTATCTATATGCATAGTACTGGATCTATAGTACGCCTATATGCAAATCAAGGAGATATTGAATTCTTTGGAAATAAAGTACGATCGAATTCCAGTAAACCTATAGGTTCAACCTCAAACTTCACAAATAATGCCATTACTATCCGAGGAGCTCCTAGGGAATTTTCTCTCAGCGCTAACGGAGGGTTTAGGATTTGTTTCTATGATCCTGTAATTTCTGCAACAGAAAGTTATAACTCTGTCTATATCAACCACCCAAGATTTATAAAATCTGGAGGGGCGGTTATTTTTTCAGGAGCTCGCCTATCTCCAGAGCATAAAAAAGAAAATAAGAACAAAACTTCAATTATAAACCAACCTGTACGTCTTTGTTCTGGAGTCCTTTCTATAGAAGGGGAAGCGATTCTTGCTGTTCGTTCTTTTTATCAAGAGGGGGGCCTTCTTGCTCTCGGGCCAGGTTCCAAATTGATCACCCAAGGGGAAAATTCTGAAAAAGATAAAATTGTAATTACAAATTTAGGATTCAACCTAGAAAATCCAGATTCTTCAGCTCCTGCAGAAATCCGAGCCACCTCAAAGGCTTCTATTGAAATTTCAGGCATTCCTGTGATCTATGGCCACACAGAATCTTTCTATGAAAATCATGAATACGCAGCAAAATCTTATACAACCTCGATTATTCTATCTGCGAAAAAACTTGTTGAAGCCCCCTCTAGGCCAGGGAAAAACGTCGGAGATCTAGTCATAACTGAATCTGAATATAGGGGATATGGGTATCAAGGCTCGTGGAAATTCTCCTGGTCTCCTAACGACACCAAAGAAAAGAAAACCATCATAGCCTCTTGGACTCCGACTGGAGAGTTTTCTTTGGATCCAAAGCGACAAGGATCTTTTGTTCCAACAACCTTATGGTCTACATTTTCTGGTCTGAACATAGCGTCTATGGTAAATAACAATTACCTCAATAACTCAGAGGTCATCCCCCTCAAGCATCTCTGTATTTTTGGAGGTCCTATCTACCAAATTATGGAGCAAGATCCTAAACAAATTTCCAATTCTCTTTTAGTACAGCACGCAGGTCATAACGTTGGGGCTAGGATTCCTTTCTCTTTCAACACCATACTTAGTGCCGCACTCACTCAGCTCTTTTCTTCCTCATCACAACAAACCGCTGCAGATAAGAGTCATGCTCAAATGCTGATAGGAACCGTCTCTCTTAACAAAAGCTGGCAAGCACTCTCTCTTAAATCCTCGTTTAGTTATACTGAAGACTCTCAGGTAATGAAGCATGTGTTCCCCCATAAAGGAACCTCTCAGGGATCATGGAGAAACTACGGATGGACAGGATCTGTTGGCGTATCGTATGCCTATCCTAAAGGAATACGCTACCTAAAGATCACTCCCTTTCTAGACCTCCAGTATACAAAATTAGTGCAAAATCCCTTTGTAGAAACGGGTTATGACCCTAGATATTTTTCTTCTTCAGAAATGCACAACCTATCCTTACCTTTAGGTATTGCTTTAGAAATGCGCTTTATAGGCTCTCGTTCTTCCTTATTTCTCGAAGTCAGCACTTCGTATATTAAAGACCTACATCGAGTCAACCCACAATCTTCAGCTTCCTTAGTGTTAAATCACTACAAGTGGGATATCCAAGGAGTCCCTCTAGGGAAAGAAGCTCTAAACATTACATTAAACAGCACCATTAAGTATAAAGTTGTGACTACCTATCTCGGGATTTCTAGCACGCAACGAGAAGGAAGCAACCTCTCAGCAAATGCACATGCAGGCCTCTCTCTCAGCTTCTAGAAGTTAACTATAGAAACGAAAAGGGATTTTCAAAACGAGTTGTTATACTTAAAGCGCTCGCTTTTTTATCCCTTGCCTAATTTATTCATCTGATTTATCTATCACTTATCGAGTCTGTGAATATATCTGATAGGTTTTCCTCTATGAAGTGGCTACCAGCTACAGCTGTTTTTGCTGCCGTAATCCCCGCATTAACGGTCTTCGGAGATCCCTCCTCTGTTGAAATAAGTACCAGCCATACAGGAACTGGGGATCCTACAAGCGACGCTGCCTTAACAGGATTTACACAAACCTCAACAGACACTGAAGGCACTACGTATACCTTTGTTGGTGATGTCACATTCTCTACATTTACAAATATTCCTTTACCCCCACCACCACCCCCACCTGCTGATAGCAGTTCTAGTGGAGGTGCAGGAGGAAGTTCTAGTGGAGGTACATCTGTAGTCGGATCAACTTACATAAATTCGTATTTTGATTTTACAAAAGATAGCTTTTTAGATTCCTATCACCTTTTCTTTCCTTCAGTTACAGATATTCTTGCTCATTCACTAGCTTCTTCCAGCGGTAGTAGCAGTAGCTCATCCTCATCCGCAACAACCACTACTCCTGACCCAAAAGGAGGTGCTGCCTTTTATAGTGACCAGCCTAACGGAACTTTAACCTTCACCACAGACTCTGGAAATCCTGGCTCCCTTACTCTTAAGGACCTTAAGATGACAGGACAGGGAGCAGCTATTTACTCTAAGGGGCCCTTAGTATTTACTGGTTTAAAAAACCTAACCTTTTTAGGAAACGCAGCGAAGAAAAGTGGAGGCGCAGTCTATACTGAAGGTGCGTTCACAACACAAGCGATTGTTGAAGCAGTAACTTTTACTAATAACACCTCGGCAGGGCAAGGCGGCGGGCTCTATGTTAAAGGAGCTACCTTATTTAACGCTTTAGACAGTCTCAAATTTGAAAAAAACACTTCTGAACAAGCTGGTGGAGGAATCTATACTGAGTCTACACTAACCATTTCGAACATTACACAATCCATCGAATTTATTTCAAACAACGCTATTGTCCCTCCTCAACCAACGAGCTCTACAGCAACAAGTAGTAGTAGTAGCAGTAGCCCATCGACTCCACTAACCTTCACGCAAGAAATTGCAGGAAACGGAGGCGCTATCTATGCTAAACAGGCTGTTCTAATCTCTGCATATAAGGATCTCACTTTCAAGTCTAACTATGCGTCAGTAGATCCAACTCTTACAGTCACTACTGGTATTACTGGAGAATCTGGGGGTGCTATCTTTGCTGGAGATTCTGTACAAATCGAAAAATGCACGGGAACTACCCTATTTAGTGGCAACAAGGCCAATAAGTCGGGTGGGGGTATTTATGCTATAGGAGCCGTCACCCTAGAAGATATAGCTACTCTGAAGATGACCAACAATATCTCTCGGGGCGAAGGCGGAGCTATCTACACTAAGAAGGATTTAGTTATCAACAATAGCTCTGTGCTCGCTACATTTTCTGGGAACACCTCGACAGATAATGGTGGAGCTATCTTTACTGTAGGCGATATCACCCTCTCTAATCTCATAGAAGTGCACCTCAGTAAAAATAAGACTGGAAATTATTCCGCTCCTATTACCAAAGTGCCTGGAGCCATAACTTCAGTAGTTTCTAGCCCTATAACTACTACAGCTGCTGTCGGTACCTCTACACCACCTCCAACAAACATAGCAAAAGGAGGAGCCTTATATAGTACGAAGGGATTGACTGTATCTGGAATCACATCCATGTTATTGTTTGACAACAACGAATGCCAAAATATGGGAGGAGGTGCTTACATTACCTCGACATTCCAGTGTTCCGATTCTCATCGAATCCAGTTTATTAACAATAAAGCACTTGATCAAGGCGGGGGCCTTTATTGTGGGGATAACATCACATTCACGAACCTCACAGGAAAAACACTCTTTCAAGGGAACACCAGCGATAAAAGTGGTGGGGGGCTCTCTCTTGCCTCAGGGAAATCTCTGACTATGACATCGTTAGAGAGTTTTTGTTTAAATGGAAATACAGCAAAGGAAAATGGTGGTGGTGCGAATGTCCCTGAGAAATTTGTACTCACCTTCACATACACTCCTTCTCCAAGTGAACCTGCCCCCGTTCAACAGCCAGTTTATGGAGAAGCTGTCATTACTGGAAATACAGGAAAAAGTGGTGGGGGCATTTACACTAAAAATGCATCCTTTTCAAATTTATCCGCTGTAACTTTTGATAAAAATACTTCTTCAGAAAACGGCGGTGGTTTACTCACTCAAACAGATACAGATAAAACGGATTGCCTTTTCAGTTATATTACTAACGTCAATATTACCAATAATACGGCTACGAATAATGGCGGGGGCATTGCTGGAGCAAAAGCACATTTTGATCGCATTGACAATTTTACAATGCAAAGCAATCAAGCTAAAAAAGGTGGAGGTATCTACCTTACAGATGCTCTCACCATTGAAAAAGTTATGAGTGGTTCTATTATACAGAATACGGCTACAGAAAGTGGTGGGGGTATCTATGCAAAAAATATCGCACTACAAGCTCTATCTGGAAGCTTCACGATTGCTGATAATAAAGTCGAAACTAATCTTACTACCGCTGGGAATTTATATGGAGGAGGCATCTATTCAACTGGAGCTGTTACACTAACTAACATATCTGGTATGTTTGGCATCACAGGGAACTCTGTTTCTAATACAGGCACAGCCCAGGATGCAGATATACAAGGTGGGGGTATCTATGCAACGACTTCTCTCACTATAAATCAATGTTCTACGCCAATTATATTCGACAATAACTCCGCAACTACTAAGAAAACTACAACAACTCAACAAGTTGCTGGAGGTGCTGTCTACGCTCCTACAGTGACAATCGAAAATAACTTTCAAACCATTACTTTCTCAAATAACTCAGCAAAGTCGGAAGCAACTGCAGCGGCAACTACAGGAAATAAAGATAGCTTTGGAGGAGCGATTGGAGCTAGTTCTGTTAGTTTAACAAATAACCCTTCGTTAACATTTACAGGCAATTATGCAGAAAGTGGGGGGGCGATTGGCTGTATTGATGCTACTGGCGGCTCACCAGCCAATAAAATTTCAATTACAGGTAACAACTCCGTTTTTTTTAAAAATAATTCTGCGTTAAACCGCGGAGGAGCTCTCTGCGCAGCGACTATCGACATCACCAACACGAATGCTTCTTTCACTAATAACTCTTCAAAACACGATGGAAGTGCTATTTGTTGTTCCACAGCCTTAACTCTTTCCGCAGAATCGCAAATTACCTTTGAAAACAATAAGGTAACAGAAACCCAAACAAATGCGACAACTCCTGTAACTAACTTAGGAGCTGCAATTTATGGAAACAATGATACTACAGATGTCACGATCTCTTTATCGGCTCTGAATGGAAATATTCTCTTCCAAAACAACCTATGTACAGCAACTAACAAATATTGCAGCATTGCAGGAAATGTAAAATTTACCAAAATGGAAGCTACGGCAGGAAAAACGATAGCTTTTTATGATGCAGTTAACGTTTCAACAAAAGAAGCAAGTGCTCAGGGACTAACATTAAATTCACAAGCTACGAGTACGGGCACAATTTTATTTTCTGGAGAATTTCACGAACATAAATCCTATATTCCACAAAAAGTGACTTTCGGAAACGGGAAGCTCATTCTAGGTAAAAATGCAGAACTTAGCGTAGTTTCCTTTACTCAATCTCCAGGAACTACAATCACTATGGGGCCAGGGACAGTTCTTTCCAACCATTCTAAAGAAGCAGGCGGAATTTCTCTGAACAACGTCATCATTGATTTTAGTGAGCTCGTTCCTCCTAAAGACAATCAAAAAGCTACAGTTTCTCCACCCAGTTTGAAATTAGTATCGAGGACTACTGCAGATGCCAAGGATAAGATTGACATTACGGGAACAATTACTCTTCTAGATCCCAACGGCAACTTGTATCAAAATTCTTACCTTGGCCAAGATCGTGATGTAACTCTTTTCAATATAGATAATGCTGGAGGAGGGACAGTCACGGTCACTAATGTAACTCTCGAGGGAAATTTAGGAGCTAAAAAAGGATATTTAGGAACCTGGAATTTAGATCCAGGTTCTTCTGGTTCAAAAATTATTCTAAAATGGACTTTTGATAAATATCTACGTTGGCCCTACATCCCTAGAGACAACCATTTCTACATTAACTCTATTTGGGGAGCACAAAACTCTTTAGTTACAGTAAAGCAGGGTATTTTAGGAAATATGTTGAACAATGCAAGGTTTGAAGACCCTGCTTTCAACAACTTCTGGGCCTCGGCTGTAGCTTCCTTCCTTAGAAAAGAAGTGTCTCGAAATTCTGACCCATTTACCTATCATGGCAGAGGGTACACTGCCGCTGTAGATGCAAAGCCTCGCCAAGAATTTATTTTAGGAGCTGCCTTCAGTCAAGTTTTTGGTCACGCGCAGTCTGAATACCACCTGGACAACTACAAACATAAAGGTTCAGGCCACTCTACGCAAGCGTCTCTTTATGCTGGGAACATTTTCTACCTTCCAGGGACAAGGTCCAGACCTATCTTATTCCAAGGTGTCGCGACCTATGGCTATATGCAACATGACACCACAACCTATTATCCTTCTATTGAAGAACAAAATACTGCAAACTGGGATAGCAATGCCTGGTTATTTGATCTGCGTCTAAGTGTGGACCTTAAAGAACCTCAACCCCACTCCACAGGAAGGTTCACGGTCTATACAGAGGCTGAGTATACAAAAATTCGCCAGGAGAAATTCACAGAGCTAGACTACAATCCTAGATCTTTCTCTGCGTGCTCTTATGGAAACTTAGTCATTCCTATTGGATTATCTATAGACGGGGCGGTATCCTCACACGGAATTATTATATACAACAAAGCATCAGCTGCTTACCTCCCTGTGATCCTTAGGAACAATCCAAAGGCCAGCTACGAGGTTCTCTCTACCAAAGAGAAAGACAAGGTAGTCAATGTCCTCCCTACGAGAAACGCAGCTCGTGCGGAAGTGAGTTCTCAAATGTATCTTGGAAGTTACTGGACAATCTATGGCACTTATACTGTCGATGCTTCGATGCGTACTTTAGTCCAAATGGCTAATGGAGGTATGCGGTTCGTATTCTAGGGAATGGGAGGATACGGAGAGAGTGGGATTCGAACCCACGGTACGCGTTAACGCACACACGCTTTCCAAGCGTGCTCCTTAAGCCACTCGGACTGGACAATCTATGGCACTTATACTGTCGATGCTTCGATGCGTACTTTAGTCCAAATGGCTAATGGAGGTATGCGGTTCGTATTCTAGGGAATGGGAGGATACGGAGAGAGTGGGATTCGAACCCACGGTACGCGTTAACGCACACACGCTTTCCAAGCGTGCTCCTTAAGCCACTCGGACATCTCTCCATATTTATAGATTTTCCAGGCAAAAAGACTTGCTGAGAACATATCGTAACCTCTCCATTTTTATCAATACCCGTCTTACTATGAAATTTTTTTACTAAGATCTTCCGTTCTTAGATATTCGTTCTTTATTAAAATTATGCCCCAATAGAATAATGGACCATCTTATCCAACTGCTTTTGTCATGCATAAAGTAATAGTTTTCATTTTCTTTACCCTATATTCGTTAAAAAGTTACGGGAATGATTCGATAGATAAGCCTCATATTCTTGTCAGTGTTGCTCCCTATAAGTTCCTTGTCGAACAGATTGCGGAGGAGACCTGCTTTGTTTATGCCATAGTTACCAATCACTATGATCCCCATACCTATGAACTCCCTCCTCGGCAAATCAAAGAGTTACGACAAGGAGATCTTTGGTTCCGTATAGGAGAGGCTTTTGAAAAAATTTGTGAAAGAAACCTAACGTGCGAACAAGTAGATCTCTCCCAAAATGTTGCCCTAATTCAAGAAAAACCCTGCTGTACTAAGCACACCACAAACTACGATACCCATACCTGGTTAAGTCCTAGAAACCTCAAAGTCCAGGTAGAGACTATCGTTACGACTCTAAGTAAAAAATATCCTCAACACGCGTCTCTATATCAAAGCAATGGAGAGAAACTCCTTAGAGCTTTAGACAAACTTCATGAAGAAATTGTTGCTATTACCTCGGAGGCAAAACAACGCCATATTTTAGTTTCACACGGAGCCTTTGGATATTTTTGCCGCGACTACAATTTCTCTCAGCATACCATAGAAAAAAGCAGTCATTTAGACCCCTCCCCTAAAGACGTTGCTCGCGTATTCCTTGAGATCGAACAATATAAAATTTCTTCTATAATTCTTCTCCAATATTCTGGAAGACGTAGCAGCGCTATGCTGGCAGATCGTTTCCATATGCATACTGTGAATCTCGATCCCTATGCAGAAAATGTCCTTGTAAACTTAAAAACCATAGCGACCACTCTTTCCAGTTTATGAAAATACGAATTCTTGCTGAGGACTTAGCTTTCCGCTATGGAAGCAAAGGACCTAATATCATTCATGATGTTTCTTTCTCTGTCTATGATGGCGACTTTATAGGAATCATAGGGCCTAACGGAGGAGGAAAAAGCACCTTAACCATGTTAGTTTTAGGTTTGCTAACCCCTACATTCGGATCCTTGAAGATCTTCCCTTCTGAGTTAAAGAGTAAGCGAGCCCATGCGATGATAGGTTGGGTTCCCCAACACTTCTCTTATGATCCTTGTTTCCCTATTTCGGTAAAAGACGTAGTTCTCTCAGGAAGATTGTTTCAGCTCTCCTGGCACGGGAAGTATAAAAAGAAAGATTTTGAAGCTGTCGACGAAGCTTTGGATCTTGTAGGACTTTCTGAATACCATTGCCACTGCTTCGCCCACCTCTCGGGAGGACAAATTCAGCGGGTACTCCTAGCACGAGCCTTAGCCTCCTATCCTGAAATTTTAATTCTTGATGAGCCGACGACAAACATCGATCCTGATAATCAACAAAGAATTTTAAATATTCTCAAAAAGTTAAACCATACCTGCACCATTCTTATGGTAACTCACGATCTTCACCATACGACGAATTACTTTAACAAGGTTTTTTATATGAATAAAACTTTGACTTCGTTAACAGACACCTCGACCCTAACAGACCAATTTTGTTGTCATCCCTACAAGAATAAGGAACATTCATGCTCTCTTCGCTAATCCATGATTCATTTCCCCTCCTTATTTTACTTCCCACATTCCTGGCAGCTTTAGGAGCCTCTGTAGCTGGCGGCGTTATGGGAACATATATCGTTGTAAAACGTATTGTTTCTATTAGTGGAAGTATCTCTCATGCAATTCTAGGAGGAATTGGCCTTACTTTATGGATACAATACAAGCTTCATCTTTCTTTTCTTCCTATGTATGGGGCAATTATTGGAGCTATTTTTCTAGCTCTTTGTATTGGAAAGATCCACCTGAAATACCAAGAAAGGGAAGATTCTTTGATTGCTATGATTTGGTCTGTAGGCATGGCTATTGGAATTATATTCATTTCCCAACTGCCCACCTTTAACGGGGAACTCATCAACTTTTTATTTGGGAACATTCTCTGGGTCACCCCTTCCGATCTCTATAGCTTAGGGCTCTTCGATCTTCTTGTTTTAGGAATTGTGGTACTTTGTCACACTCGATTCCTTGCTCTTTGCTTTGACGAGAGGTATATGGCTTTAAACCGCTGTTCCGTACAAATCTGGTATTTCCTACTGCTCATTCTGACAGCAATCACTATTGTTATGCTGATTTATGTCATGGGAACGATTCTCATGCTTAGCATGTTGGTGCTGCCTGTAGCTATAGCGTGTAGATTTTCCTACAAGATGACACGGATTATGGTGATATCCATTCTCTTGAATATATTCTGTTCTTTTGTTGGAATTTGCGTTGCATACTTTTTAGATTTCCCAGTAGGACCTACGATATCCTTGTTGATGGGCATAGGTTATACTGCGAGCCTTTGTGTGAAGAAACCATACAATCCATTAACACCTTCTCCTGTTAACCCTGAAATCAACATAAATGTGTAACTAGGGAAGCGCTTTTGAAAGCTTTGGAGACACTCCTGTTGCTCATCGGGAAGAAGATCATCGATTTTATTTAGAGCTACTAGCATATCTTTCTTTTCAAAATCTGGCTGATAAGAGTGGAGCTCGTGGATCAGCGTTTGCAAGTCATCTTCAGGAGAGTTTCTTTCTCTTTTCGAGACGTCGATGACGAACAGCAATAAAAGAGTGCGTTCAATATGGCGAAGAAAATCCAATCCCAGGCCTTTATTTTGATGAGCTCCTTCAATAATTCCTGGGATATCAGCGATAATCCAAGACTTTTGATATAAGCGGTCTTTGCAGAGAACCAGGCCCAAAGAGGGGGCTAGAGTTGTGAAAGGATATGCTCCGACTTTAACTTCGGTATGTGCGAGCGTATTAAATAGTGTAGACTTTCCAGCGTTTGGAAAACCCACTAAACCAATATCAGCAATAAGTTTAAGTTCCAGCTCTACTTGACGAATTTCTCCAGGTTTTCCTGGAGTAGCTTTTGTAGGAGCTCGATTTACTGCTGTCTTAAAGAAAGAATTTCCTTTACCTCCCCTGCCCCCTTGGCTAACTAGGAGACGATCTCCATCTATAGTAAAGTCATGAAGGATCTCACCAGTTTCGGCATCACGAAGAAGGGTTCCTGTAGGAACAGAAACAATGAGATTCTTACCACTACGTCCTGTACGATTATTCGTTGCTCCTGACTGACCGTCAGGGGCCTTTAAAAAGCGGGTGTTTCTATAAGCTTCGAAAGAATATACATTCGTGGTTGCTTCTATGATTACCGAGCCGCCGTTGCCGCCATTGCCGCCATAAGGTCCTCCCTTAGGAAGATATTTTTCCTTTCGCCAAGCAACAACACCATTCCCGCCTTTTCCAGCACGCAGTTCTAGGGTAATTTGATCTACAAACATGAATACATTCTTATCCTTCTTAAAACAAAAAAAGCTCGGTTTGATGCCTGAGCAAAAAACTGAGCTTTTTTAATATTACTGTAAAAAATCGGAAAGCAAGGATCTAAAGTTGCTCAGGAACAACAGAGATATAGGTACGATTTGTCTTTTTCATTACTACAATACCGTCGACTAGAGCGAATAGTGTATCATCGCGACCACGACCTACATTTTGTGCAGGATTCCATCGTGTGCCTCTCTGACGAACAAGAATACTTCCTGTAGAAACTTTTTGTCCAGCACCCACTTTGACCCCAAGGCGCTTCGATTTTGAATCTCTGCCGTTTCGGCTTGCTCCCTGTCCTTTCTTATGTGCCATAATTCTAAACTCTCTAGTTTCTGTTTATATCACTAACTCAAGGATTTTCACGCGAAGATACTTCTGACGATGTCCGTGCTTACGGTGATAATTCTTGCGTTTTTTATACTTATAGGCGATTACTTTTTCGCCTTTAACATGAGAAAGATATTGGGCCTTTACTTGTGCATTCGCAACCGTAGGGCTCCCTAAAGATGCCTTCGTTCCATCGAATACGAAGAGAACGTCTTCAAAAATGACTTCTTTACCCGAAGCAAGGTCACCTAGCAACTCAACATCAATCACATCGCCTGCGCGAACTTGATATTGCTTGCTTCCTGTTTGAATTACTGCGTAAGGCTCCATTAATTTTTTCCTTATGAATCTTTCTATGCTTAAAGCTAGGCGCTGTTTGCTAAGTTACTTTAGCAAACTTGAGGATTATACAAAATACAAAGTCTTGGATTATAATTTTTAACCCCTCGGAGAGCGCTATCCTCAAGCGGGTATGGCCAGAGCCGGGATCGAACCGACGACACAAGGATCTTCAATCCTCTGCTCTACCATCTGAGCTATCTAGCCATTTGTACTTAGCTATCATAGGAAAACATTCAGTTTAATATCAATGAGATTTCGAATTCATAACTTCTCTTTTTATTCTAAGGGAAACTTCGAGTATCAAGTTTTTATGGAGCATAAAGAAAGGCAGTGGTGGACGCTTCTTTTTTTATATTTTGTGCTCTTCTTGAAAGGATAAATAAATTCTTTACTATAGAATCTAGGGGGAACGTCTCTTGCACTAACCAAAGTTTCTTTTTTTGGAAGACAATGTCTAGACATAGAAAGAAAGTTCGTCGTAGATTATTGGAATGATGCGTGAATTTTAGAAATTCTGTAGTATCTTTTATGAAAGAAATTTCTAAAAAATATACCAGGTAGTTATGGATCGAGACAATGACGTTCCCCTGCCGAAGCCGAAATGGATTTACCGTACAGGCATTGGTCAAGACAGCCACCGCTTTCTCCCAGAAAGTTCCACCAAGCCCTGCATTTTGGGTGGTATAATTTTTGATCATTGCCCAGGATTTCAGGCAAATTCTGACGGTGACATTATCTTTCATGCGATTTGTAATGCCATTTCCTCGGTAACTAATAAACTTATTTTAGGGAAGGTTGCTGATGAACTTCTCCAAACACGAGGAATTACAGATAGCGGCATGTATCTTGAGGAAGCTTTAAAATCTTTGAAGCCCAATCAAAAGATTTCTCACGTGGCAATCACCATCGAGGGGAGCCGACCTAAATTTCTCTGTAAGCTATCTGCACTACGTCAAAATATTGCACAGGCAATGAATTTACCACCTACGGATGTTGGCATTACTGCAACTTCTGGAGAGGGTTTGAGTGACTTTGGCTGTGGAGATGGCGTACAGTGTTTCTGTATTTTAACTCTGATGGAATACTGCGGCTAATAGACGTCAATAACGTAACGATGCTGCTCTCTTAGGGAAGCTAAAGCATCTTTTCCTAAGATGTCTTCTAAAGCGTGTTTTACTTCTATGCCTAAGATTTTACGTCCACAAACAAAGAAAAACCCTCCTTCCTCATAGGCTTTTCTTACATCATCTTTTTGAAGCCTAAGAAGATCTTGAACATAAATCTTTTGGTCTCCTTCTCTTGAGAAGGCTAGAAAGAGTTTTAATTTTCCTTTTTCTTTTGCACGATTCCAAAATTCTCGATAATAGAAGTTTACTTTTTCTTTTCGTTCACCAAAAAACAATAGATTACTTCCTTGATCCTTATTGAAAAGGCGTTCTTCTAAGAAAGCTTTATAGGGGGCAATTCCTGTTCCTGCTCCGATCATAACTAAAGGCTTCCCTTGGGTCTCTCTAGATAGCGTGAAGTGTCTTGTAGGTTGTACGAATATAGGAACAGAATCGTGTATCTGAAGTTTACTACATAGAAACGAGGAGCAAACACCAAAACGCTTTTGATACTTTCCAGGATAGGAAACGTGTTTCACTAATAACTCTATACTCTTGGGGCATACATGTGGTGAGGAGGCTATAGAGTAAAAACGAGGCAGTAGGGGAAAAACGCTCTCAGTGAAAAGCTCTATTGGGATACGAGGACGATACTCCTGAATTGCATCATAGAGCGTGATATTAGCATCTCTATTAGGGAAAAAAGAGGTGAGCTTTGCTGGAATCTTATCAAGATCAACATAACATCTAAAAAATTTTTGGACAGGAACTTTTTCAGAACTTTTTTTTATATTTACAAGGCTCATTGAGGAATAGCCTAGAAGATATAGAAGGTGTTCCGAAGCCTCTTTAGAGTTCTCGGGTAAGACTCCTAAGGCATCCCCTACTTTATAAGATAAAGTCGTATCATTGCTATTAAAGACGATCCGATAGACAGGATCGCTATCATTAGTGGTGGAGTCGGAATCGGAACAAGAAAGTAGCTCACGCAATATTAAAGGGACTTGCTGAGCTTTCAACTTTTCTTGTAAATACATCTCGATAGACAAGCTTGAATTAAGCGGCTTTGATTTTAATATCAACTCCTGCAGGAAGAGCAAGCATTTTCAAAGCATCGATAGTTTTTCCTGTAGGATCTAAAATGTCTACAAGGCGTTTGTGAGTGCGAATTTCGAATTGCTCTCTTGATTTTTTATCGACGTGTGGCGAACGCAGCACAGTATAGACTTCTCTTTTTGTAGGCAGAGGAATCGGTCCTACAACACGAGCCCCTGTCCTTTTAGCAGTTTCCACAATATCTGCTGTGGAACGATCTAGCTGCCCCTGATCGAATCCTTTCAGACGAATACGAATTTTTTGCTTTTGCTGCTTCATACATCCCTTACTTCTTAACAATCTCTTCTTGAATTTTTTGAGGAACCCTAGCAAAGAATGCAGGTTCCATGGTCGATGTTGCACGTCCTGAAGTCAATGATCTCAAAGATGTGGTGTACCCGAACATTTCACTTAAAGGAACTTCGGCATTCACCTGAGCCATTCGTCGAGAAGATTCTTGTCCTAAAATTTTTCCTCGACGTCGGTTGAGATCTCCAATTACATCGCCAAGATGATCTTCTGGGGTAATTACTGCCACCTTCATGATCGGCTCTAAAATTACAGGCTTAGCTTTTCTACAGGCGTCTTTGACAGCCATAGACCCGCAAATCTTAAATGCCATTTCACTAGAATCAACTTCGTGATACGAACCAAAAACAATATTTACCTTAACGTCCACAAGACCATAGCCAGCTAGGACTCCAGTATTCAACCCTTCTTCTACCCCCTTAATTACTGCAGGGATATATTCTTTAGGAATGACGCCTCCAACAATCTTGCTGCAAACTTCGTTTCCTTTTCCAGGTTCATTAGGTTCTATTTCAAGGCAAACGTGAGCATACTGCCCGCGACCGCCAGACTGCTTGACGTATTTTGTTTCGCTATTTCCATTCGTAGTAATCGTTTCTTTATAAGAAACTTGAGGTTTTCCTACGTTAGCTTCAACTTTAAATTCTCGGATCATACGATCTCGAAGAATATCTAAGTGAAGTTCTCCCATTCCAGAAATGATCGTTTGACCTGTTTCTTCATTTGTCGAGACGCGGAAAGTAGGATCTTCTTCGGACAAAGAACCTAGTGCTTGAGCGAGTTTTTCTCTATCTCCTTTGGATTTTGGCTCGATTGCCATATCGATCACAGGATCAGGAAATTCTATACGTTCAAGGACAATTTCTTGATTTTCGTCACACAAAGTATCCCCTGTGACAGAAAACTTCAACCCTACACAGGCTCCAATATCCCCAACGGTAAACTCATCTCTATCAGTACGCTCATTAGCGTGCATTTCTAAAAGACGAGAAATTCGTTCTTTTTTGTCTTTTGTGGAATTTAAAATAGCGGACCCTTTCTTCAGGGTTCCAGAATAGATTCGGATAAATGTAATACGACCCACATAAGGGTCTGTCATGATTTTGAAGGCTAGAGCAGCTAGAGGCCCATCACGTCTTGGCTCTAAACTAATTTCTTGATCTGTTTTAAGATTGATTCCGCGGATATTTCCTCTATCCATAGGAGAAGGCAACCATTTTACAATTACGTTAAGTAATTGTTGTACGCCTTTGTTTTTAAAAGCGGTTCCACAAAGGACGGGGTTGATTTTATTTTCAATAACCCCCTTGCGCATTATCTGATGAATTTCATCTTCTGTAATGCTGTCGGGATCTTCAAGAACTTTCATCATGAAAGCTTCGTTGCCTTCATCTACAGTAGCGAGTTCTTCCAAAAGATCTGCTCGCAACTTTGCACAACGTTCTTTAAGATCCTCTGGTATTTCTTTTTCTTCCCATTTAGCTCCTAGGGTATCATCTAGAAAATAAAGAGCTTTTTGAGAGATTAAGTCAACCATGCCAACAAAGTGGCTTTCAGAACCAATAGGACAATGAACAGGAAAGGCATTCGCCCCTAATTTTTCTTTCATGGATTCTACAGCAGCAAAGTAGTCTGCTCCCATACGGTCCATTTTATTGACGAAGGCAATCCGTGGAACGCCGTACTTGTCTGCCTGTCTCCAGACAGTTTCGGACTGAGGCTCCACGCCAGATACAGCGTCAAACACTGCTACAGCACCATCAAGAACACGAAGAGAACGTTCTACTTCAATCGTGAAGTCAACGTGCCCAGGAGTATCAATAATGTTAATTTTTGCGCCCAACCAGAACACAGTAGTTGCAGCAGAGGTAATGGTAATTCCTCTTTCTTGTTCCTGGGCCATCCAGTCCATTGTAGCTCCGCCTTCATGAACTTCACCGATTTTGTGAGTTCTTCCAGCATAAAAAAGAATTCTTTCTGTAGTCGTTGTTTTCCCAGCATCAATATGAGCCATGATGCCGATATTTCTAATTGCACTTAAATCGAATTCTTGATTGGTCATGAACTTTTTATTTTCTCCGTAATTTAACTCATCCTACCACTTATAGTGAGCGAATGCTTTATTTGCCTCTGCCATACGATGGGTGTCTTCACGTTTTTTAATTGTTGCACCTTGTTTGTTGAAGCAGTCAATCAGTTCGGTAGCAAGCCCAACTTCCATAGATTTTCCAGGCTTATTACGAGCGTGCTTGATGATCCACTGCATAGCCAAACAATTCCTACGGTCACTAGCAACTTCAACAGGCACTTGATAGGTAGCACCTCCAACACGACGGGAACGAACTTCTAAAATAGGCTTTGCATTTTCTAAAGCTTCTTCAAAACCTTCAAGCACATTTTCTAAATTCAATTTTTTACTAAAACGCTCTAGAGCAGAGTAGACAATCTTTCTTGCCACACTTTTTTTCCCATGCATCATAACCTTATTAATAAATTTTTCTAAGATTACGCTGCCATAGATAGGATCTCCAGGGATATTACGCTTTTCAGCGGAGTGCCGCCTTGACATACAATTTAACCTCTATCTTCTAAATCTAGACCAAGAATTTTATATTATTACTTAGGTCGTTTTGCGCCGTATCGTGAACGACTTTGCTTTCTATTTTTTACTGCTGCACAATCTAGAGTGCCGCGAACGATATGATAACGAACACCAGGTAAGTCTTTGACTCTACCACCTTGGATCAACACAATGCTATGCTCTTGAAGATTGTGCCCTTCACCACCAATATAGGCAATGACTTCTTGCCCATTAGACAATCGGACCCAAGCAACCTTCCTTAAAGCCGAATTCGGCTTCTTTGGAGTTTTTGTTTTTACTTGAAGGCAAACTCCCCGTTTTTGTGGACACTTCTGCAAAGCTGGAGATTTCTTTCTAGTTAGACTTGACTTACGCTTTTTACGTATTAATTGATTAATGGTGGGCATGTATCCTTCTCGCTTCAACCTCACTACTACAAGCATGGAAATATAGAGCAAGGCTCTCTTTGTTGGCAAGGGCTTATTTTCAGATGAGGAGGCAACGTATCCTGCTTGAATTTAAAAAAATGCTACCTTTTTTAGGTGAACCATTTTTATCCTTCTTAAAAGAAATTCTAATAAGAACGAATTTATTCTAATCTATATCCAAAGGATCTTAATTTTAAGCGTCTCCTAACAAGGATTGCGCACAGTTAAAGTAGTATTCCATAGAGCCGCGATTTATGTATCCAAATAGGAATCCTAGAATAGGCTCTGTTAAATCTTGATTATAGGTAAAGCTACTTTCTTTGCCTTGCTCTATGATGTGAATAGAATCGTTAGTATAAATAAAGAGCAGAGGCACTGTGTGGGAAAGCAAGTGGGTAGCTTTGGCTAGGTCTGGGATGCCTGCAAGAATTTTAGCGGAATCTTCTGATAAGAAAAGAACTTGAATGTAGTCTAGAAGAGTCCAAAAGCGATTTACGAATTTAGTGACGACTTGCAGGTCACAAAGATCAACAAGTGTCTGGTTATTTTTCCTCTTTGTCTCTTTTAGGAACTTTTCCATACTATCACCATAGAGAACAAGTTGGCCATCAAGGAGTGTATATCCCTGATTGCAGAGGTAGGGGCCAGTCCCTATGGTTGTTTCGTCTTCCCTTTCAGAGTAGAGAAGAGTATCTGGTTGGTTAGGACAGCGTAAAACTAGTCTTAGATATTTTGGCTGTTGTAGAGCGGGTCCATTTTCTTCACTTATCATTCCTTCGGCATAATTTTCTCCATTGCGCATGCATAAAATGCCTAAATTAGAGAGATCTGACTGTGAGAGGTTTAGGGGTTCTTTACGTTTGAAAAACACAGCAGCTTCTGGAAACTTCTCTTTATATATTAAAAAAATTTCTTTTATTTTTGCATGATTTGTAGAAGAAATGGTTCCTATTTGCAGATCACACTCAGTAATAAAGTGTTCCTCTGTTGTAAGAATAATATCAATAAAAGGAGTCCCTAATACCGTCAAATAGGGAGAATCTCCCCAAGAGAAACTCTCTGAAGCTTTTAGAGGGAAGGCAGCTCTTCCTAAGATAAAAATTAGAAGCAATCTGAGGACAACGGGCCGCATACAACCTCAGTAAAAGTAGAACTCCTACTACTAAACTAAAAGTAAGATTTTATTTTAAGTGTTTTCTTACTTTTTTCTTTGTATAATATTTGTTTATATACAAAGGAAATGTACTCATGACCCTGCCCATTAACGGACAGTCGTACCTACAACAACGGTTAGAACCAAAGGTCTTTGACTCTTCACGCAGCCTTGCTATGATTGCCACAGCATTGGTATTTTTTATTCTTGCTCTCATTCTTTCTGGATTGAGCTTGCTTCCTCAAGTCGTCCTCGCCTTTTCGGGAGCTTATTTTATTGTTGGTTCTTTTTTAGCGTTTATTGCTTTAGGAATACTTCTTATTAACTGCATCGTTGATCTCAAACAGTGCATCACGACTTCTTCTTAATTTGAGCATCACAGCTCGTCTTTTTTATTTATTACAAAAGTTTTTTCCTTACTAAGCTGTTTGTAATAAATTAGTTTTCCATATTTACAAGAAATCTTTGCTAAAGACCCTTGCCTTCGTGCCGATGTTACGAATACCCATTTAAAACTAAATAGATGTTCGTAATGAAAAAACTTGTCCGTCTGTGCGTAGTTCTTCTTTCTTTACTTCCGAATGTAGTGTTTTCTTCAGACCTCTTACGAGAAGAAGGGATCAAAAAGATGATGGATAAGCTGATTGAGTATCATGTCGATACTCAAGAAATATCTACGGACATACTATCGCATTCTTTATCTAGTTACATTCAAGCTTTTGATCCTCATAAATCCTATCTTTCGAACCAAGAGGTTGCAGTTTTCTTACAGTCTCCAGAAACAAAAAAACGTCTATTAAAAAATTACAAAGCAAGTAACTTTGCTATTTATCGTAACATGAATCAAGTGATTCGTGAGAGTATTCTTCGTGCGCGACAATGGAGAAAAGAGTGGATCAAGAATCCAAAAGAACTTGTATTAGAAGCATCATCATATCAGATATCTAAGCAACCTACGCAATGGAGCAAATCCATAGATGAGGTTAAACAAAAACAACGCGCTCTACTAGTTTCCTATCTTTCTTTACATCTCTCTGGGGTTCCTGCCTGTCGGTATCAGGACAAAGAAGATCAGCTTGCTGCTTTGTGTGTACGTCAAATAGAGAACCATGAGAATGCGTATTTAGGCATCAACGACCATGGTGTTGCTATGGATCAGGATGAAGAGGCGTATCACTTCCATATTCGTGTAGTTAAAGCTTTAGCTCATAGCTTAGATGCCCATACGGCATATTTCAGTAAGGATGAAGCGTTGGCGATGCGCATCCAGTTAGAAAAAGGCATGTGTGGCATTGGTGTTGTGCTAAAAGAAGATATTGATGGGGTTGTTGTTAAAGAAATCATTCCTGGAGGACCAGCCGCTAAATCGGGGAACCTTCAGCTTGGAGATATCATTTATCGCGTGGACGGCAATGATATCGAGCATCTTTCTTTTCGAGGTGTTTTGGATTGTTTACGTGGGGCAGATGGCTCGACTGTGATCCTAGATATCCATCGTGGAGACAGCAATCATATGGTCACCTTGAAAAGAGAGAAAATTCTCTTAGAAGACCGTCGTGTCGACGTTTCCTATGAATCTTATGGGGATGGTGTGATTGGAAAACTTACGTTACATTCTTTTTATGAAGGAGAAAATCACGTTTCTAGCGAGCAAGATCTGCGTCGAGCCATTCAGGGATTAAAGGAAAAGAACCTACTTGGATTAGTTTTAGATATCCGGGAAAATACTGGTGGATTTTTATCTCAAGCAATCAAAGTTTCTGGTTTATTTATGACCAATGGTGTTGTGGTTGTATCTCGTTATGTTGATGGTAGCATCAAGTGTTACCGTACCGTATCTCCCAAAAAATTCTATGATGGTCCTTTGGCTATTTTAGTATCTAAAAGTTCAGCATCAGCAGCTGAGATTGTGGCACAAACGCTCCAAGATTATGGCGTTGCTTTAGTTGTGGGAGACGAGCAGACTTATGGAAAAGGAACGATTCAGCATCAAACGATTACTGGGGATGCCTCTCATGACGATTGTTTTAAAGTTACTGTAGGAAAATACTATTCACCTTCAGGGAAATCGACCCAGCTTCAGGGGGTAAAATCCGATATTTTAATTCCTTCTCGCTATGCTGAAGATCCTCTAGGAGAGCGTTTTTTAGAGCATCCCTTGCCCGCGGATTCTTGCGACAATGTGCTTCATGATCCTCTAACAGATTTAGATAGCCATACACGTCCGTGGTTTCAAAAGTACTATCTTCCTAATCTACAAAAGCAAGAGACTCTTTGGAGGGAGATGCTACCTCAGCTTATGGAAAACAGTCAGCAGAGGCTTTCTGAGAATCAAAATTTTCAGACATTTTTGTCTCGGATAAAATCATCTGAAAAAATCGATATATCTTACGGATGTAACGATTTACAATTGGAAGAATCAGTAAATATTTTAAAGGACATGATTTTATTACAGTCCAAAAAATAATAGCAATATCTCTACAGTTGATAGCAAAAATTGAAAGATAGCATCCCACGTTTCTAGGATGCTTATGAAATAGTCTAATTCTGAGTCTTGCGATCTAGCAAAGGTGAAGGTCCAGGTGAAGAAGATTTGGCTAAAGCCAAACTACCAAGTACTGGGCTAGAAGCCCTGGACCCTGTTTTTGATTCCGATTTCACATGGCCGAAAATCTTATTTGATTGGTTGAGGATACCGTCATCAAACTGATCTTCTAAAACACCTGCCCATTTTTGGAAAAGCACGAGTTTGTCTGACGTACAAACTTCATCAAAACATAATGATGTAACCAACAACTTAATCAAGCCCACGACTGCAGGAATAATCAACCAAAATGCATTTGCCCCCAACTCACTATGAAAAATAAACATACACGCTAATCCAGCAACAACCAAAAGAATTCCCAAAACGAGCAAGGTAATTTGGAAAGCCCTAGATTGAAAGAGCTTGGATTCACGCACAGGTTGGATAATTTTCGCTTTTACCCATCCTAAGGCGGCATTTACAACGCCAGGGCTGGACGTAATCACTTTTATACCCTCTTTCAGAGCAGTGGGATCCTCTGCTGCTTGTTCTATATTTATAACAGTATTAGTAGCAGCCGCTGCTGCTGTTGTTCCTCCTACGGGATGATTTGATGATGACATACCGTTCTCCTAATGTAGTTTCTAAAGAAGCAGATTACAATACAAAAACATTAATTAAAAATTTTAATTGTATTTTTGCGAAGAGAAGATTAGAAAAATAAATCCCAGAACATCAGAAACTTGGAGAGTATCTTGAGAATAAACCCTACTTTTTGATTCGGTGACTAAAACAAAAAAAACCGTCTTAATGCGTAATGCACTAAGACGGTAATTCTTTGAAAGCTATCCTAGGAAAGGGTGTTCCCACCCTTTCCTAGTCACTTCTTAGAATTTAATACACATGGGTATTTTCTGTATCCGATACTGGTGAGGTCAATGTATCAGAAGAAAGAATGGCTTCGCCACGAGCATCCCCAGGAGCGATACCTTTCAATGTAACAGAAAACTCTACAGATTCCTTGGAACCAAGTTTAGGTAAGGCGTCGAAAACAACGGTGTTACCTGAAATTGTTCCTTTGGTTGGTCCTGAAGAGGCTACTGGTTGAAGTTCTTTTGAGAACTTCAAGATTAAAGATACGTTAGTATCTTCAGCAGAACCACGGTTAGTTACGCAGATACGATAGACTGTATTTTCTCCTACACAGATAGGATCATTTGTATCTAATACGCACATATGGGTAGCTGCAAGACCCTTCCAATGTGTTGTTGCGTCTGCGCAACAAGTACATGTCCCACAGTTAGACTCGCTAGTCACTGCAACCTGGTTTGTAAATCTTCCAGGAACCTGAGCTTTCACTAAGAGTTTAAACTGGAGAGTTTCCCCTGGGCACATCTCTTTAATACGCCAAACCACTTTATTACAACAGATCTCTCCGCCAGGAGCTTCGATTAATGTAACACCAGAAGGAAGGTTATCTTGAATAACGACATCGTGAAGAACCAAGTCTCCAGGGTTCGATACCGAGATAGAGTATTCAACTGGCTTACATACGTAAGACCAATCAGCGCCAGAGATATTTACTTGTACACAAGGCTCATTAACAATTGTAGTTACATTTGCAGAACATTTGTGTCCACCGCAGTAAGTTACAGTAGCCACGTTAGTCACTTGTCCTCTTCTTTGAGGGCAAAATTCAACTGTAAATACCTTTTTATCTCCAGGTCTCATATCTCCTAAATTAAAGGAAAGAACTCTTTGACCAGATGCATGAGAATAGCCATCAGGAACAGGATTATCTACGGTTACGTTACGGGCAGTAG
This sequence comes from Candidatus Chlamydia corallus, assembly GCF_002817655.1. Lineage (NCBI taxonomy): Bacteria > Pseudomonadati > Chlamydiota > Chlamydiia > Chlamydiales > Chlamydiaceae > Chlamydia > Candidatus Chlamydia corallus. The sequence continues at coordinate 270,041 of NZ_NWQK01000002.1, read as the reverse complement.
CAGATCCTGTGTTAACTACTTCAATTTTGTAGCATACAGGGCATCTTAAGCAAGCACACTCTGGTCCTTCTTGCTTAATACAAACGGCTGGTTGACCGCATTTAGTATAAGAACGGAGCTCTGGGCAAGCACATACAGTAGCAGCTGTGAAGCAGCAACCTTCTTTAAGAGGTTTTACCCAAACAGCAATTTTGCATTTATCTCCTTGGCCTAGACGATCGATTTTCCAGATTAATTTCCCATCACTTGTGGGAGTCGTTTCTGGATCACTACTTACGAATTCAGCTTCGCAAGGTAGCTGTTGTGTAATCACAACATCAACACAATCTTTTTTGCCGATAGCAAGGATTTCTATGGGGTAAGGAGATCCTACAGTAGCATATTCTGGAACGGACTGGCAAATTTCTACGTTGCAGTCATCGTTTACTTTTACAGAATACAGTCTTCCGTAGCAAGACTCTTGCTGAGCCTCTAAAGGTTGACATCGTCCCTCTTCACAGGGATAAAATTCTTTATCACAAAAAGCTCCACGGCTTTTTTGTTCAACTGGTTGTTTATTTTTACGGACAAGTCTAACCTTCTTCGCTGTCACAGGAACAGGTGCTGGCTGTCTTTCTGCACTAGCGACGATCTTAGTAATCAGAGACTCTGCTACAGCGGCCTCTATACCCCCGCTGGCAAAGCAACTCGCCATACTCGTTAGCGCAAGGACCGTAACTACTCGTCTGATGAGTTTGGACATAGGGATCTCCTATCGCATGTTTATTTTTTTCTTCTGCCATCGGGTAGAACGTTTTGTAAACTCTTACCCTCAACATTTGGGTTTATTATCTAAATTAAGGTAGTCAGGTAACTACATTAAGGTAGTCAGGAATTAGTTTATCTCCTAACTACCTGATCAATTTAAGTAAACAGTTAAGACAACTCTCCTTACTGCTTGCATCGGCCATCAGGTGATGTACAACCTTTAACTTGTGGACCTTGAGGATTGCACTCCGATGAACCACATGGATTAGAACAAGAAGGAACGTAGGATCCACAAGCACTGCCACAGGATCTTTCTTTTTTTCTCATTACTTCACACGGATTGCAAGAGGGTGCGCAAGGATCCTCAAAACAACAATCTACAATGCGGCAGCAGCTACTTAAGCTAACCACACCACAAAACATTGCAGCAATTAAAACAGCTTTCTTCATAAGTTTTTAACTCCTTTCTAATTAGAAAACTTACGTGTCTTATTTATTACTGAAAATTGAACAAAACTTTTAATAATTAATAAAGCACGTTCCCATGAACAATATTACAAATGAAAATAAAAATTTTATCAATTATTTTTTCTAGATAAATCTTTTGAGAATTAATTCTCTTTTTAGAAAAAACTGAATACTAAAATACACCCCTATAATTTTCAAAAGGAAGCAAATTAAGTAAGCTAGAGAAGGTTAAACAAAAAGAATAGTTTATTTAGTAAGACTCTTCGACTAATTTTCTATATTAGAAACACATAGCATTTAGAATCAAAAAGTTGAAATATAATTATTATTAAATAATACAATCAAATCGTTGAATTATAACAAAATAATTACGTAAAATTAAAAAATAAAAATGAGGGGGAGGAATGAAATTATTTTACTTTTGTAACATTGTTTTCCTGATATCTTTATTTTCTGTAGGCTGTACCTACGCACCTCCTCCACGTAGTTATATTCTCGCTCAAAGAGGGAGGCCGCTCGTAAACAAAGCCCTCTCCTTAGAGTTCGCTTTAGCAAAGGCCGTGTTTAACACTTGTTATAATACGAGTAACCTCAAAATAAATAAGTTATGGTAAGAGGTGTGAAGAAAGGGGTCAGGATGGAGCTGCTTAGGAGGTCTTTGTTGATCTACTCCTAAATATACACAATACGCCTTTTATGAATATAAACCGTAGTGGCTGGGTGACCTACAAATAACCACTATAAAAACTTAGAAATCAAAAACAGCTTCTTGGAAATCTTCTCTTTGTATGAATTTATCCACAGCATTAGCGAGTTTCTTCGGAACACCGCCTAAAAGCTTTTCGGCATGCACAAGACGCGCTCTTGCTCGAGGTTTCCCTAAAATTTCTATAGAGTCAAAGAGAGGGAGTCCTTGTTTTTCGCCAGTAATTGCAACATAAAGCAATGGAATGATCGCTTTTTTATGGTGGACATTAAATGCTTGGGCCAGCCACTTAGAACCAAGGTAGCAGGTATCTTTTGTCCATTGATCGCCTTTCTCAAGATACTTTACGTAGCTGTAGAGAAGGAGACTCGCTTTCTCTGGAGAGAGAACTGGTGGAAGAAGTTCTTCAAGACGGTATTTTGGCAATCCTGAGAAAAAGAAAGAAGTCAGGTTCACAAACTCCGCTAGAGTTGTAATCCGAGATTGACATAGGGGAAGAATTTTTAAGAAAAATTCATCGTTAAGCAGCCAATCCTTAAGTTCTTTTAACAAGCCTTCTGGAGAGTCCTCATGGTTGAGGTAATACTTATTCATCCAATCAAGCTTTTGAATATCAAAAACGGCTCCAGATTTGCCAATACGTCGGGGATTAAAATTTTCTACGATCCGCTCGAGAGAGTAGATTTCTTCATCCCCTTCCATGCTATAACCCATGAGGGTGAGAAAGTTAACAAAGGCTTCTTTGATATAGCCCGAGTCACGGTAATAGAAAATAGAGGTGGGATTTTTTCTTTTTGAAAGCTTCGTTCCATCGGGGTTAAGAAGAAGGGGCATATGGAGAAATACGGGAGGCTCCCAGCCAAAAGCTTCGTAGAGTAGGAGATGCTTAGGAGTAGAACTTAGCCATTCTTCTCCTCTTAAAACATGAGTGATTCCCATGAGGTGATCGTCAATCACATTAGCAAAATGGTAGGTTGGAAATCCGTCTGATTTTACTAAAATCTGATCATCAACATCTGCCCAGGGGAAAACGACCCTTCCCTTACTATAATCTTCAAAAACACACTCCCCTGATAAAGGAACTTTCAGACGTATAGTGTAAGGCTGGCCTGCGGCTTCTTTTGAAGCGACCTCCTCTGGAGAGAGGTACCGGTACCTGCGATCGTAGCCACCACGATAACCGAGAGTACTTGCAACCGCACGCATTTCAGCAAGTTCTTGAGGATTTGCAAAGCACTTGTAAACGCAATCTGTTTTTAAAAGAGCGTCTACATACCCTTGATAGATTTTCGTGCGTTCTGACTGACGATAGGGGCCGTAAGGACCGCCTACATCAGGGCCTTCGTCCCACTGGATCCCACACCAACGAAGAGCTGAGAAAATATTTTGTTCATAATCTTCGCGACTACGTGTTCTATCCGTATCTTCGATACGGAGAATCATTTTCCCTTTAAATCGTTTTGCAAAGATTTCGTTAAACAGAGCCATGTAGGCAGTACCTACATGAGGATCTCCTGTAGGAGAAGGAGCTACCCTAACACGGACATTTTCCCAATTCATGTTTCTTTTATCCTTAGACAAGAGAGACTTCATACCCTGAAAACAACTATTTCTTCAAGGGAAATCCTCTCTGTAGAAATGCATAAATCCAAAAATAAAAGAAACTCCATAATTTAATACAAAATTAAGGAGTCTCTCGAGGAATATCCTCAAAGTAGGATTACCCTTAGGTCGGGGAGCGCTTGTAAGGTATCAAAAGGAAAAGCGAATCAATAGTGCTGTAGGTAAGAATCGAAAAATCGAGAGTGAATTAGTGAAGTTCAGGAGAAATATCGGTAGGAGGTTCAAAATTTGGAGCTTGGTGTTCAGCTGGTTCAGCTCCTTTTAATTTTTTAGCTGCTTGCCTACTTAGATACTCGTTTTTATACCTTTCAATCTCGGATACATGAATCACCCAAGCGGCTCCCTTACGCTCTCCTCGTATTGTTCCCGTACGAGTTGCGTAGTACACTTTCTGGACAGGTATTCCTAGAATCTGTGCCACTTGATTTATAGAGTAACATCCCTTACCGTTATCGAAAACAAGCTCTCCTTGATAAAGAGATTTTTTTCGAGAGTAACGATTACGTTTGTACTCTTCTAGATCTTTAATATCTATTTCCCAGCGCGTTTCTTTAGAAGCTCTAAGTTTTTTCTGCTTAATTGCCACATAAATCGCTTGCCTAGTAACGTTATGTAATTTAGCAGCTTGAGTTATCGAAACCCATGTTGTATCTGAGTCTTTGATATTCTCAACTTCTTCTTGTTCTTCTAGTTCGTAGCACCCCTCATGTTGTTCGCACGCCATAAGCTCGCATCCCTCCCCCTCAACATATTTATAATTAAAACAACCGCAACAGTTAGTTTCTTCCTTGTTTTTAGAAGTTTTTAAAGAAGCATTTTCCTAAGAAAAGCTTTATTAATCAAGCTTTTTTGTTAATACAAAGTTTATGTTTTCAGATTAAAATCTTAATAAAGCGTCAGCAGGATTATGATTTATTAATATTTCTTTACGTTATAAAAAAATGTGTTTTCAAAAAAACATGTCCTGGATATCCCCTGAAGCGTTTTTCTAAACCAGGGCTTTTTCTTAAACAGACAAGACAAAATACCAAGAACCAACAAAATATCTACTCTTTTCTTTTCCCTGACGAATTATTTTTTTTTTTAATTCTCCTTACCGATCAGCAATTTACATAAGCGAAAGACAACGAAAAATATAAAGATTTCCTAACACTTTAAAATAAAAGCTCAAAATTCTTGATTTTAAGTCTGCAGTTATTCGAAAACCTACTTTCAGGCTAAAAGGATCAGTCTCTAGTTCTCGAAATGTCTCTGGACATGCCCTGCGATCGCTGTAATGACTTCATCAGAGAGCTCTTCATCATGTCTTAAACCGATTTGAGCTATAGGGATTTTCTTTCCTACACACTCTCTCAAGTTTTTATGATCTAAGAAAGGTTCTGCAAAGCAGGTATGTTTTTCGAATAGTCCGTCACCAATGAGCTTACCTTCGCAATCCTTGCCATAAATAAAGAGCTCTGGACAACGCAAGGTTCTGCTTTTCTTTTCAGAATTAATATTCCAATTGGTAAGATTCGCCATCCAAGGTCCTAGATGCCCAATAAACTGCTTAGCAACTGCTCCTAGAGAGCGGGCCCCACGATCTTTAATGACAAACCAACGGATACCATCACTGCCATCCGTCTTTTCCCTACTTAGGGATTCCGCTTGAATACTTGCCCCTAAAGAGTAGCCATAGGTAATAATTTGACGCGCCCGAGGTCCTTCGGGTTCATCTCTAAGATAGCGTACACATCCTTGAAAAGATTTTACGAGATTTTCTTTTGTTATATTCCCTCGACTCCTCATCACTCCTGGATAGTTGAAGATCAGAACATTGGATTGAGACTCTTCAGCAACACGTAAAATCCAGTCCCTGCCCTCGAGCAACACGGTTCTATATTCTAAGCAGTCGGAATTTCCGTTAGAGATTAGCATCCATCGATCAGGTTTAGCATTGGGGAAGCATATTTTTAATCCGTCAATAAAGAGATCGTCATACTGTAAGAAAATTCTTTGAGCAGACGAGACACGATCTTGGAATGAGGGAGAGAAGAGACGAGCGGCATAAACTTGTCGCAATAAATCAGAATCCCTGCATATGGCTTTACAAATCCAGCCTCCCGCACTGGGAAGAATAAAATTCTGACATATCTTATTGATTACCCAGAAAAGACCGAGGGGGATAAAGAAGATCAAGCCCAGAATAACTTTAACAACAGCCCATATGATATCAAGAAGACGATAAAGATAGGGATGCGCTTCTCTTTGTTTCCAAGAAGTTCGCGCCCGATCTGAAGAGAACATCTGGATGGAAGGTTTAGGATGGGTATCCAATATAGCTGCGTACTGCTCCCTTGTAATAGCTGCTGACATCATTACCTTATTATTTAATACAGGAATTGGCAAGCGAACTATTATAATAAAATAATTGGATAAACCAAAAAGAAAAGTAGCATTTATTTCTATCAATATTACTAATTATTTTAATCAAACCTATCTTGACTCGTTGGATTGAAGAGAAACAAAATCCTTGACTTTCAGTTAACAAAGAATCGTTCTGCTTCTTAAGATTAAAAATTAGATTCTGAGGAAATGCGAAAATCGCGCACAAATAGGTGAATGACACCTGGTGCAGAAGTTTGGGATAAGCGCGGTGTGTACACAACCTCAAGAAGACAATGCCAGCGTGCTTTCAATGCAGCAACGTGATCTCCCATACCGAAGGCTACACCTTCAAGGTTCCTGTCCTTTTGGCTAAGATAGAGCTTAAGATGGTTCCCAGGCAATACTTTTGGGTAACGTACCTGGCGAACTTTTGAATAGAACACGGGCATAGGGTTCCCCTTCCCAAACGGCTCAAACAACTCCATAGAAGCTAGGAGATCGTAATCTATAACATCAAAATCCGCATAGGCATCAATGTCAAGACGAGGAAGTGCATCGCCTTTTTTAAGAGAAGAGTGAACCAGGTGAATGAATTTCTTTTTAAAATCCTCGACCTTATTTTCGTTCATAATCACGCCTGCTGCAAAGTCGTGACCTCCATAAGATAGAAGAAGAGAGGAGCACTTCTTTAACACTCCAAGTAGAGGGAACGATCCTATAGTTCTTGCTGATCCCTTTCCTATTCCTCCTTGGATAGCGATGATTACTACAGGTTTGTTATAAGTTTTAGCAAGACGTGCTGAGATAATTGGAATCACACGAGCATGCCATGCCGTGGATGAGAGAACGATAGCAGCCTGCTTTAAAATCTCAGGGTTACTATTTAAAATCTCTTGAACATCTTGGAACACGTTGGCTTCTATTCTTTGCCTTTCTTTATTTATATTATCAAGCTCTGCAATAAGAGCGTCTGCGCGTTCATTATCTTCGGTAAGTAGAAGTTCCACACCTTTTGCAGGATCATCCAATCGCCCTAAGCTATTGAGTTTCGGCGCGATCTTCAACACAATATCTGTGGAGGTGACTTCACTTCTCTCTACTCCAGACAATACGCAGAGCTTATTCAATCCCAGTCGAGCACCTCTAGCAATTTCTTTGATCCCATAGCGCACCATAACACGGTTTTCTCCTAATAAAACGCCGACATCGGTGATCGTTCCCAATGTCACAAGATCAAGTAATTTTTTCAAACTACCCTGACTCTTGGAAACAAGATTTCTAGAAGTGAGTGCATTCAACACTCCTCTGGCAAGCTTAAAAGCCACGCCTACACCCGTGAGTTCTCGATTAGGGTAGGTATGGTCTCGTAATTTAGGATTTAGGGTGGCTATGCAGTGGGGAATTTTTCCTGTCGGCATGTGATGATCTGTAATGATTACGTCAATACCCTGTCTTGTAATGTCACTCACCTCTTTCCCTGCAGTAATTCCGCAATCTACAGTGATGAGAAGTGAAACTTGTTCCTCTTTCAACTTAGCAATGAGCATGGAGGTCTCTCCGTGTTGCTTAAGTATCGCACCAAGAAAAAAGTAGCTGACGTGGACATCAATTTCTCTTAGAAATTCTACAAGGAGTGCCACACCTGTGATTCCATCGACGTCACTATCTCCATAAATCATGACATGTTCTTTACGATCTCTGGCAAGCAGCAGACGTTCTACAGCCTTAGACATGTCTAAGAACAGTCCAGGATCATAAAGACTAGAGAGATGGTTGTATAAGAATTGATGAATTTCCTCGATCGTTTGAAATCCTCTTGAGATAAAAATCTGAGCAACTGTGGGAGGAAGGTGGAATTCTTTGATAATCATTCCAAGAAACGCAGAATCTTGCTTGGGATGAGTCCAGCACAGGCCTGCTGCAGAAGCATTATCTAAATTTTCCATAAATTTAATACCAAAGAGCCTTTGAGCTTACCAACTGAAAGGACATTTTTATATTGCTAAATGTTAGATTAAGGGTACTTATTTTGCGTTGTTTTCTTTACGAACCATCAATAACAAAAGCGGTGGTGCAATATAAAGAGATGATAATGTTCCTAGAAGAATTCCTATGGTCATAATAAAGGCAAAATTAAAGACAGAGGCTCCCCCTATAAACAACAGCATTAATAACACTGATAGGGTTGTAGCTGTTGTCATCATAGTGCGACTGAAGGTCTTCTGCAAGGCATCATTAATTAAAATATGTATAGGCTTAAACAGGTTTGCTTGGCGATTTTCGCGAATGCGGTCAAAAATGATCAAAGTATTGTTTAGTGAATAGCCCAATACGGTCATTAAAGCACCAATAGCTTGCAAATCTATTTGAATTTTTTTCAAAAAGAAATGTGCTATAAACAACACAGCACAGGTAGCCAAAAGGTCGTGTATTAAGGCACATACCGCGCTAAAAGCGTACTGCCATTCAAAGCGCAAACTAACATATAGCAAAATGATTACTAAAGCTCCTAAAAGCCCAATGCTCGCTTGATAACGCATTTTTTTTGATAGCTTGCTGCTCACTTTTGACCAGAAATTCTGGGTTTCGTTCAGATTTTCAGTAGAAAAATCGAGACCTGTTTCTGACAACAATCCTACAGCTAACGCCAACTCATGATCATTCACTTGAGGACGGGGACTGCTATCCACTTTCGTATAACTTAAAGCCTTATCACTGAAATAAATCTTGATCTTTTCTGAAGATCCAAATGTTTGAATACGAAAATCTCTAGAAGAAAGGCCCGCTTGCTTTAGTTTATCAATAACCTGCCCACGCATTTGAGCAACATCTGTTATGCCGTGCTCTCTTGGATTAAAGGTAAATGCATACCCTCCTTTAAAATCCATACCTAAAACGGAACTCCAAGCTCCAAAACCAAGGGCTACGCAACCTAAAAGGAAAATACTTCCTGAAACAGCCCAAAGTTTTTTGCAACCTCCCAAGAAATCATGTTTAATACCCACGAACTTATTCGCCATATGTAATTGTGTATGTTGGGTTTTATTCATCCACATCATGAAGAAAAACTTAGTCATGAAAAGAGCCGTAAACATCGAAGAGAAAATCCCTAAAATCAATGTTAATGCAAAACCCTTAATTGGCCCCGTATCTAGGAAGAAAAGAAGGGCAGAAGCCAATACTGTAGTCAAGTTAGAATCAAAAATAGCTCCAAAAGCCTTTGTATATCCTTTTTCTACAGATTTCTTAAGACTTTGAGACAATAAAAATTCTTCTCGGATTCTTTCGAATACAAGAACATTTGCATCTACAGCCATCCCCATAGCCAGGACGATTCCAGCGAGTCCTGATAAGGTGAGCGGGGCATCTAAATACTGTAGAGCAGCCCAGATAAGCAGAAGATTCAGCAACACAGCCCCCGAAGCAATGACCCCTCCGAATCTGTAATATACGCTCATTAAAATAATCAACATTGCTAAACCGCAGCATGCAGAAATAATGCCTTGTGTACATTGTTTTTTTCCAAGATCGGAAGAGATCGTTTCTTCGCTGAGAACCTCGGGAACAAAAGACATCGCTCCAGATTTTAAATCTGAGGCGAGTTTGCTGACTTCACGGTGGGTAAATTTGCCAGAAACACTTGCATGATTTTTCAATGGAGCATTTAAAATAGGACTGCTGATCATATAACCATCAATGACTACGGCCATACGCCAACCACGATTTCCAGAATACTGTCCATTCGCAGTACCACTGATCCCTTCTTGACAATATGCAGAAGTCCATTTATGGAAGCTCTCCGCGGGAGAAAGTTTTTGTGCGATTTTCTTAGGACCTGTATCTTTGACTGAGAAATTTAGAACATAGCCTTCCCCCGCAGCAAATTCTGGACGAATGTCTTTCAGAGAAGCTCCCTCTAATGCATAGTTTCTAAAAACAATCACTAAAGGATTTGCTTTTTGTTCTTTGTCTTTTTCGATAGCAATCATCGAAAACGTGGTATCTAAATCTTTGGAGGGCGTTTCGCATCCTACAGGAGAAAAAGCAAGTCCTTCATTCTTAAGTTTACTAATTGCCTCATGAACACTTCGAGGTACATCGACTTCCTCATTAAATAAGATGCTAGCCAAAGTGTTCACTTCTTCAGGGGATGTCGTCCCTCGAGCTTGAGAAGTAAACCAAAGATAGTCTAGAAATCTTTGCACTTCGTAGCGTGAGGAATTGTAAGAAGAGAACCTCTCATTCACAACATGGAAACTCATTTTTGAGGTGCCTAGAATCTCGGATGAGGAGATTGTAGAAGATCCTGGCACACTAAGATGGATGCAATCTCCTTCACGGCGAAGTTCTATTTCCGATATGCCAAGTTTATTCAATCGAGCATATAGCTCGTCGGAAACCTTGAGAATATCTTCTTTATCAGTAAGTTGCTGTCCCTGATGATCTTTAAAAGTGAGGAGAAGCTGACGTCCACCAACAAAATCAATACCAAGACGCAGTACGTTCTCTCCACGAGAAAATTTTCTCATGTTTAGTTTGATATTCTCTAAAAAAAGATTGCGATAAGGAACTGGAGCACTCAAACGTTCCTGAAGATCCATAGAACACTTTGCGTGGCGGTATTGCTCATGCCAACGCACTAAATCACTTTGACGATTCTTTTCAATTTGATTTACAGTGGCAAGGCGATCTTTAATGTCTTTAACTTTTAAAAATGCGCTACCTTCTTTTCCTATGACAAATCCCTCTCCCCAAATATCTATAAATTGCTGCAAAGGTTGCGTAATTTCTAAAATTTGATCTTCCCCGAGAGTCCAGGAAATGGCTTCTGTATGGGAGAAACAGTTATAGAGATTTTGTAAATCTTTTTGGAAATTGTGGAGTTCCTTTCCTCCTCCTTGTTGATACTTTGCAGTGATAGAACGTAGTCCTTTCAGTAAGATGTAGACCGAGCCTTTAGAAAAATGCTTACAGTCTGCATTAGGTGAAAAGATGTAACAACCAAAAGATTCGCTTTCTGCAGGCGGACGACAAAAGATTGGAAAGTTTTCTGGAATAAGATCGCAACATTCAGGTGCAGGCCTATGTAAAAGCAAAGTAGTCAGATGTTCTGCAATTCCTTGGTGCAAACGCTTTCCATGAAGAACGATCTTCCCTTGAGCATCTTTATCCGTCCATGCAAAAGAAAGCCCCGCATCATGATCTTCTATTTGAACTGTCAACTTCTTAGAGAGCCTTTGTTTTTCCATAGCAAAGCGACTTTCAAAATCTAAGATTTGCTCTGCAGACAGGTTCTTACGCTGTGCTAACAAATCAGGATGCAGTTTCACCACAACTTTGCGTTCCTTAGAACAATATTCTATACAACTAAAAAATAACGATGACTCACTACAATCTAATCGATTTCCCTCAATATAAGGGCAGTCTAAACTGCGAACGAATAGGCTTTGAGAAAGAACTTGATGCACACTCCTTAATAGCTTTTGGTCTTCAACATTGACTTTCGTGTCATTTGACAAGAGAGACAGGCGTAATAAAAATGTGCTTTTATCTTGATTAGAAGAAAAGGATTGTTGGCAAAACGCTGAAAGTCGAGAGGAAAAAATCTCAAATCCAGAAGCAAGGCTGTGGGCGTAGTGTAGCACTTGTTCTTGAGGTGCAGTTTCCCAGGTAGAGGGATAATTACAAGAGCAGTCTTTTTGATTCGAAAAAGTGCACTCAGAATACACCTGTTGCAAAATATTTGATATTATCTCCTGTTCATTTTCCGAAGAATACGGAACAAAGGAAAAATCACTTTCTACTAGGGAAGTATTTAAAGAGCTTGCTACCTGTATAACATGGTCTCCATGTTCTTGATTATAGCCAACCACATGGAGTCTCGAAGATTTTATTGGAACGTTAGGCTCTCCATGAACAAGGTTTTCGATAAAGTCCCCTGCATCTTCACTACTCTTAAAGCGAACACTTACAATATCTGGAATCGCAGAATGTTGTTGTATGTGCCCAGATAAATGTAAAGACGAAAGGATCGCGGAGACACGAGGAATGACGTCTTTTCGAACTTGCTGGGCTTGTTTAGTAAAAGATTTAATTATGTGCTCAGCTTCATTCGCATCGATTTTCTTGTCCAGAGGCTTGGCGTAATATAAACATGTAGGCAAAACATAATACAAAGCCAAAGCAAACACGCAAATAATGATAGCGAAGTTTCGCTTAACCTTCTGTTTCATTGCACCGCTCTACTTTTTATCAGGAAATATTAAAACCAAAATACCAGTTGAAAAAAAAATCGTCAAACGAAGAGGAGCCTCTATCTTCAAAGAGAGTTCTTTATCCCAGGTTTGCTGTAAAAGACTATTTTTAATATTACTAAGGTACAATACACGAAGAGGGGTCAAATTAAATAGAAACTATGCAAAATTACGGTTGTCCCCCTCTTCAACAAAACCAGAAAAAGAGAGAGGAACAGGACTCCGTGAAATTGACGAACGACAAGGAGAAAAACGCAATGGTGTTGCGCTTGTTGGATCTGTTAAAACAAACTTTATCCGAATGGAGTCGCGCTTTTGTTCCGCAAGCTGTTCTGCAACAAGCTCTGCAGTGTAGAGGAAAGCAGCCTGCGAAAGCAGTTTTATGGTTTGTCTTTCCTCTGGGGGTAGTGTATCAGGAAGTCCAAGTATAGGGGTGAGTATATAGATGGTATGCTTTTTCACTATAGAGGGATCACCGATTTGATTTAATGCAGTAGAAAATGCTTCAGAATAGGCATCAATATATTGTTTTCCTGGATACTCCTTGGCTCCTGCAGAAACTTCAGGAATATTTACATAAATCACACTTTTAGGATAGGTGCGATGACTCTCTTCGTTTGCTGGACTCCAGGAAATAACTTTAGGTCCCGATTCTTCCTGACTCTCCCCTTCAATTTCAGAAAGTAGCGAAGAAACTACAGAAGGATCTATATCAAAAGTTTTTTCTGACAAGGTAGTCTTCGTTGCGGTCCTTTGTTTTAGTGCAGCTCGATCCATTTCTTGGATTAGAAAGAGACTGGTATTTCTATCTGCTTTTTTTTGGCATATCTTATCAATGATCTCCTGAGACCCTTCACAGATCTCTACTTGAGGACAACCTGGATGATAGTAACAGCCAGGTCGTATTTTCCCCCAAGATTGCAATAGAGAGAGGCATCCTAACCAATTTATAGGTTTTTCAAAAATATTAGTTTTTCGAAACAGAGGAGACTCCAGTCGTAACCATCCTTTAGAGTATTGTAAGTAAGCAATACCTAAAAGAACGCATCCTATAATCATAAGACCTATGCACGGGAAAATGGTCTGACAAACCGCAGCAGCAAAGGCAGCGCATCCTAATAATCCCAAACCCAAACAAGCTAAAACACCAGCAACTATTTTTTTAGATAGGTTTTGTGTATTCGGGAGATATTGCACCTTACTTCCACCTCGCCACCAAATGACCATTTGGGTGGGAAGCAAATCTGAAATGGATATACGAGGGAATTTCATTGAAAGAATCCTTTTATTTTTAATAAAAAACTAGAATTTAATAAAATTAGATTAATAGTAACAAAACAAAAAATTAAAAAAACAAAAGAATTTGCTTTAAAATTCTTATTGAAAAAATACAAAAAACACTTTGAAAACTATTTCGACTTTGAAAAAATGAATGTCAACTTGTCAAGATATTCTAGTTTCTTCTACTATGCAACCTAATATTTTCTACTCTTTGGTTGCCATGAGCAAGCAAAGTATAATTAGATTATGAGGACGCCTAAGAAGCCCCGTTATTGTATTCATTTGAGAAGAAATCTCAGAAGTCTTTATTTTGGAGCAAATATCTGCTTATAGAATACGGCCTCCCCACGTGAATGGCAGGGGAAAAGTCCTTAGGGGTTTTTGTCTTAGGCAAGGGGGTGGATGCTCCTTTCCTAAAAGATAGGTTCGAAAAGTTGTTCCTGAGAACGAATTGTGACTTACGCCCTAATAAATGATTCTGTGGATTTGTCTTTAGCTCCAAAAAATGCTAAACCAGGTGTTCCCTCTCTACAGCCCCTTCCAAAACATGTCGCTATCATTATGGACGGGAATCGCCGATGGTACAAAAAACATCGGGACGAGTATGATTACGCATATACATCGGGTCATTATCATGGTGCCAAGGTCCTTCCAAATATTTTAAATGCTGTTCTGGATTTAGGGATTAAAGTTCTTACCCTCTATACATTTTCTACAGAAAACTTTGCGAGACCCAAAGAGGAAGTTCGAGAAATCTTTAAAATTTTTTATACCCAGTTAGATAAGCAGCTTCCCTATCTCATGGAAAACGAAATTTGCTTACGCTGTATAGGAGACCTTTCCAAACTCCCTAAAGTTATACAAACAAAGATAAACCAAGTCATCCGCATGACAGCACGATTCTCCCGTTTAGAATTAGTATTAGCTATTAACTATGGTGCAAAAGATGAGTTAGTCCGTGCATTTAAAAAATTACATCTTGATATTTTAAATAAAAAAATATCTTCTGATGACCTGTCAGAATCTTTGATTAGCTCTTACTTAGACACATCAGGACTCACGGACCCCGACTTACTTATCCGTACAGGGGGTGAAATGCGTGTCAGTAATTTTCTATTGTGGCAAATAGCATATACAGAACTCTATATTACTGAGGTCTTGTGGCCAGATTTTACGCCTCAAGATTTGTTTGAAGCTATTAACGTCTACCAGAAAAGGTCAAGACGAGGAGGGAAATAGGTGCTTAATTTAAATAAGTCTAAATCGAAGTCCAGTGCGTACGGAGATTTATTTCAGCGTGTTGTTGTTCATTCGTTAGTACTTACATTTCTAGTTCTTCTTCTCTATAGCTCCCTATTTCCCCTAACTTCTTTTGCTTTAGGGTTTATTACCGCAACTTGTGGTGCTGTAGGTACCTACGAGTACTCTTCAATGGCCAAAGTAAAAATACAGTACCCATTAAGAATGTTTAGTGCTGTCGGAACTTTTTTATTTTTAGCTTTAAGTTTTCTTTCAATTCGCTGGGGAAGCATTCTCCCAGAGTTCTTCCAAGCCCTTCCTTGGACCCTACTCATCATCTGGGTCGTGTGGAGCATCTTTAAGGTTCGAAAATCTAAGATTGGAGCTTTACAGCTATCGGGAGTCACGCTTTTTTCTATTGTATATGTAGGCATTCCGATACGTTTATTCTTATACATCCTCTATGGGTTTGTTCATACACAAGAACCCTATCTTGGGATTTGGTGGGCTTCTTTTCTTATTGCTACAACTAAAGGTGCTGATATCTTTGGTTATTTCTTTGGCAAGGCCTTTGGAAATAAGAAAATCACCCCACAAATTAGCCCTAATAAAACTGTGGTAGGTTTTATTGCAGGCTGCTTAGGAGCCACGCTTATTAGTTTTGCTTTCTTTCTACAAATTCCCTCTAGGTTTATGAATTACTTCCCTATGCCTGCAATTTTAATTCCCCTAGGACTCGTTTTAGGAATCACGGGGTTCTTTGGAGACATTATCGAATCCATATTCAAGCGTGATGCTCATTTAAAAAATAGCAACAAGCTCAAGGCTGTTGGTGGTATGCTGGATACGTTAGACTCGTTGCTTCTGTCAACACCAATTGCGTACTTGTTTTTACTCATAACCCAATCTAAAGAGTTTATTGGATGATTATTACCATTGATGGACCTTCAGGAACAGGGAAAAGCACAACAGCAAAAGCTCTAGCAGAGCATCTCCATTTCAATTACTGCAATACAGGAAAGATGTATCGCACGTTAGCGTACGCTCGTTTACAATCTCCTTGGGCAACTCTCCCTTTGGCACAGTTTTTAGAAGAACCTCCGTTTTCTTTTACTTTTGCTACAGGCCAACCTTTAGAGTCTTTTTTTAATGGTCATCTCCTTACCTCTGAACTAACGACTCAAGAAGTCGCAAACGCAGCATCAGAACTCTCCCAACTTTCTGAAGTGCGTACATTCATGCAGGGTTTGCAACGACGCTATGCTCAACTTGGCAACTGTGTATTCGAAGGAAGAGATATGGGATCCACCGTCTTTCCCGATGCAGATTTAAAAATTTTTCTAACATCAAGTCCTGAAGTGCGTGCTCAAAGACGCTTAAAAGATCTCCCTGCAGGAACTCTTTCTCCTGAGCAATTGCGGGCCGAGCTTATCAAGCGTGATCTTAGAGACTCGCAACGTACTCATGATCCCCTAGTCATCCCTGAAAATGGTATAGTAATCGACTCTTCAGATTTGACAATAACCCAAGTTCTGGAGAAGATTTTAGCTTTACTATTTCGACACCAGCTATGATTTTCCGCATTTGTAAATTTTTCACCTGGATAGCCTTTTCTTTATTCTATAAACTGAAAGTTTATGGAGTGAAAAAAAATTTTATTAAAGGCCCCGCCATTATTGCAGTAAACCACAATTCCTTTTTGGATCCCATAGCGTTGCACATGAGTGTCCACGAGTGTATCTATCACCTAGCACGAGCTTCTTTATTTAATATCCCATGGCTATGGAAGCAGTGGGGCTGTTTTCCAGTCCGCCATGACGAAGGCAACTCCGCAGCATTTAAAATCGCCATGCAACTCTTAAGTAAAGGAAAGAAGTTAGTCATCTATCCAGAAGGAGCCCGGAGCCCCGACGGTCAGCTACAGCCTGGTAAGATCGGTATTGGTATGATGTCAGTGAAATGTAAGGTTCCCGTCATCCCTGTCTATATTGCAGGGACCTTTGAAGCTTTTAACCGTCATCACAAATTCCCCAATGTCTGGAAAACCGTCACTTGTGTTTTTGGCACACCTATGCATTTCGATGATAGCATTCAAAATCCACAGATGAAAAACAAAGAAGCATATCAGATCATCACGAATCAAATTATGAACAAAATTGCCGAACTGAAGGCATGGTATGAATCAGGTTGCAAAGGAGACATCCCCTAAACTTATGTTGACATTACTTTCTATCCTATCTTCGCTATGTTCCCAGGCAATAGCAAAGGCCTTTCCCGACTTAGAAGCTTGGACTACAGAAATTACCCAATCTACAAAAGAACATTTTGGTCATTATCAATGCAACGATGCCATGAAGTTGGCTGGTATTTTAAAAAAAGCTCCAAGAAATATTGCTGAAGCTATAGTAGCCGAGCTTCCCGAAGAACCCTTTGCTTTAATTGAAATTGCTGGACCAGGATTTATAAATTTTAAATTTTCTCCAGCTTTTTTAAGTCGACAGCTACAGGACTTCAGGGACACTCTAGAGTTAGGATTTCGAGTGGCTCAGCCTCAAAAAATTATTGTTGACTTCTCTTCTCCAAATATTGCCAAAGATATGCATGTTGGACATTTACGCTCTACAATTATTGGTGATAGCCTTGCTAGAATCTTGGCTTATGTAGGTCATGATGTACTTAGACTCAATCATGTCGGCGATTGGGGAACTGCGTTTGGGATGTTGATCACCTATTTGCAAGAGATTCCTTGCGACTATAGTGATCTTGAAGATCTTACGAGTCTTTATAAAAAGGCCTATGAATGCTTTGCTAATAATGAAGAATTTAAAAAACGCTCCCAACAAAATGTAGTAGCATTACAGGCTAAGGATCCGCAAGCAACTGCCCTATGGGAGAAGATCTGTGAAACTTCGGAAAGGGCCTTCCAGAAAATCTATGATATTTTGGATATTAGTATTGAAAAACGCGGAGAATCTTTTTATAACCCCTTCCTTCCTGAAATTATCCAAGATTTAGAGAAGAAACATCTCCTTACTATTTCTAATAATGCTAAGTGCGTTTTTCATGAAGCCTTTTCGATTCCTTTTATGGTCCAAAAAAGTGACGGGGGGTACAATTATGCCACCACGGATCTTGCCGCTATGCGTTATCGGATAGAGAAAGATCATGCTGATAAGATTATCATTGTGACCGACTTAGGCCAGTCTCTACATTTCCAACTACTTGAGGCTACAGCGATTGCTGCAGACTATCTACAACCTGGGATCTTTTCCCATGTGGGCTTCGGTCTCGTCTTGGATCCTCAGGGAAAGAAACTTAAAACTCGGTCTGGAGAAAATGTAAAACTCCGCGAGCTTCTCAATACTGCTATTGAAAAAGCCGAAGAAACCTTGAGGGAACATCGGCCCGAACTTACGGATGAAGAAATCCAAGCGAGGGCGCCCGTCATTGGAATCAATGCAATAAAATATAGTGATCTCTCTTCACATCGGACGAGCGATTACGTCTTTTCTTTTGAAAAAATGCTACGCTTTGATGGCAACACGGCCCTGTTCCTACTTTATGCCTATGTGCGGATTCAGGGAATCAAACGTCGTTTAGAACTTTCTCAACTTTCCTTAGAGGGACCCGCTCAAATTCAAGAACCTGCCGAAGAGGCACTCGCATTGGCTTTGCTACGCTTCCCAGAAGCTTTAGAGAGCACAATCAAGGAGCTCTGTCCGCATTTTCTTACGGACTATCTCTACAACCTGACCCATAAATTTAATGGATTCTTTCGTGACTGCCATATTCAAGACTCTCCCCATGCGAAATCAAGACTGTTTCTTTGTGCTCTAACTGAAAAGGTCTTAGCTACAGGGATGAATCTCTTAGGGCTAAAGACTCTGGAACGTTTGTAGGTTCTTTGCATTCCGTATTAAAGATCTGAATTTTAGCTCCGAGGCTTCTAAGCTTACCTACCCAATTTGTATACCCACGATCTAGAAGATGCGTATTCTCGATAATTGAGCACCCTCCTTCTGCAATGAGAGCCGCCATGACGTAAGCAAATCCTGCACGTAAATCTGGAATGACTAAATGCGAAGCTTGTAAAGGCGTGGCCCCATGAATCACAGCGCTATGAGGGAAATTCCCCATAGCATAACGACATGCTTTGGTACTTAAGCATTGATGAAAAAGCTGACAATCTGCTCCCATTTGCTGAAGCCCATAAAGGTAGCCAAGACGATGTTCATGGACAGTCTCGTGGATTACGGAAGATCCCCGAGCTTGTGACAATAGAACTGCGAAAGGCTGTTGCCAATCCGTCAAGAATCCTGGATGAACATCGGTCTCCAAGACAATGCCTCCCGTTAAGGGGCGTTCTTGAAAAAATTCTATTCCTGAGTCGGAGACCAAAAATCCTCCGCCTATAGACCGCAACATCTTGAGAAAAGGAATCATAAGTTCTTGTCTAGCATTTCTAACAAAAACGCGTCCCCCAGAAACTACGGCAGCCATACCAAACGAAGCTGCCTCAATCTTATCTGTAAGGATTGTGTGGTCTACAGAACCAAGACTATCAGTCCCGAAAATATCTATCGTACGATCATTATCGGTAGTGATATCGGCCCCTGCCTTTTGCAAAAAGAGCACCAAATCTAAGATTTCAGCTTCAAGAGCTACATTTCTTATGACAGTTCTTCCTTTAGCATAAATTGCTGCAAGTATGAGATTTTCTGTAGCCCCTACAGAAGGATAGGGCAACTTAATATAGTTTCCTTTAAGACCTCCAGGAGCCTTTGCGTAGTAACCCGAGCTATCACAGAAAACATGAACGCCGAGTTGCTTTAACCCTTCAAAATGAAAGTTTAAGGTCCTCTCTCCTATAGCGTCTCCTCCAACAGTAGGAACATGAATACCTTCGGGGCAACGCCCTAAAAGAGCCCCTAATAAAAGGATAGGAATCCTATTGACATTTGAAAATATGGGAGAAACTTGCGTAGATTGTATCTCTGGAGTTTGAATTTCCAAAACTTCAGATTCCTTATCCCAAGAGACATGTGCTCCTAGAGATTCACATAACCTTACAGTTAAAGAGACATCCCCTATATCAGGGACATTCCGCAGTGTGCACTTTTGATCGGAAAGCAAAGAAGCAACAAGCAGCTTAGTTGCAGCATTTTTTGCTCCTGAAACCTGTACTTCACCATTTAGTCTACTACCACCAAATACTTCAGCAATCTGCATTCTGCGTTTCCTTCGGCATCAAAATCATTAAAAGAAACGTTAACGTTCTCCAAGGTTTATTGCCATTCAAACTTTTTCCTTAGATCAAAGTTACTTAATTCAAAATAATTAAAAATATTGAATAATCGTTTTTGTTTTATTAAAAACAAAAACGAAGATAAATATAATCAATCTATTTTAAAATATAACTAATAGAATTAAAAATTATTTATTTCTCAAATAGATTATGGCATCTCCTATCAATCAACCATCGACAACTACTCAGGTGACCCAAACTGGGCCGACTGTAACGACAACAACGGTAGGAGCGTTAGGAGACCACACTGTTACAACAACAGGATCTGGACAGGCAGAAAGTACAGCAGAGAAAGTAGCTACACTCTCAGGAGAGGAAATTCAAAATCTTGAAACGCAAGATGAAACTGCTGTACAATTTTCTGCCGAACACTCTTTTTCTACTTTCTCCCCATCTACTGGCGGTGCTGGACCTACGGCACAAGCAGCCCAATCTGCAGGGCTTTTTGCACTATCTGGTCGTACGACCAGAAGACCTTCTGAACTTTCCTCTTCGTCTGGAGACAGTTTTGCACCTAGAGCAGGCTCGAATGACTCTATGTCTGCCCCTACTGGAGGCACTGAACAAGCTAGGAGTAGTAGTCCAGATCTAGGCAGCTTGCACGGGTTGGAAGGAAGCGAGCGCGCTGAAGGAACTGAAGGACCTGAAGGACCTGGTGGTCTCCCTGAAAGTACTATTCCAAATTACGATCCTACCGATAAAGCCTCTATTATGGCGTTCCTGCAAAATCCTGGTGTTCAGCAGAAAATGCAAACCAAAGGAGGGCACTTTGTTTATGTAGATGAAGCTAGAAGTAGTTTCATTTTTGTCCGCAATGGCGATTGGAAAACTGCTGAATCTATAAAAGTTACTAATGCAAAAACCAAAGAAAATCTTACCAAACCTGCTGACTTAGAGATGTGCGTAGCCAAATTCTGTGTTGGATACGAAACTATCCATTCAGATTGGACCAACCGAGTCGAGCCTACAATAGCAGAACGTTCTGGCACCACAGGGGGAGATTACAATCACCTCATGCTTAGCATGAAATTTAAAACTGCTGTAGTCTACGGCCCTTGGAATGCTAAAGAATCTAGCAGTGGATTCACACCTTCTGCATGGCGTCGTGGAGCAAAAGTAAATACAGGCCCAATCTGGGATGATGTTGGCGGGTTAAAGGGCATTAACTGGAAAACTACCCCTACTCCTGATTTTAGCTTCTTGAATGAAACTCCAAGAGAAGGGACTCCAACTTCTCATCAAAGTCCTGGTCCTGGAACTCCAGGAAGTGGTGTAGTTATTCCTAATGTTAATGTCAATTTGGGAGGAATTCGTGTTGACCTTGGTGGCATAAATGTAGGTGGAACTACAACTAATGTGACTACAGGAGGAGGAGGTGCAGGAGCCGCCGACGCAACATCTACGAAAGCAACAAATACAGATCAAGAAGTCGATACAAGGTCTACAGGATCTGGAGATACCGTAGAAGAACCCGTTATAAAATTTGAAGATCCAGGTCCAGGAATGGATGATAACGCTCCTCCTCCAACTCCTCCGCCAAATATCAGCGGTTCTCGTCTTTTGACTATTTCGAATCAAACTTTAAAGGAAGTCTTACGTAATGTTAGACAACATCTTGATGTCGCTTATGATCAACAGGGTAATTTAGTCGGAAATCTAAATCAGAATTTAGGCCAGGTAGTAAGAAATAGTGAAAACGGAATTAACATCCCCACCGTGATTCTTCCCCAAACTACTGCTGGTAATACTGATGGAGCTGGTGGAGGAGGTGCAGGAGGAACTGGCGATGGCACTGGAGGTGCAGGAGGAACTACTGGAAGAGGAAGGATACCTGGAGACAACAATGGTGAAGTTACTGACAACCGAGGCCTCCTCGCTCGAATTCGCGAGCATTTAAATGATGTATATCCTGGAACGACTGGTAGTCCCGTACTCCCTCCTTTAGAAAATGGAGAGACTATAGGCTCGATCGTAAAGAATGACGTTTCTGGAAATTTAGAAAATACTTTTATAGCACCTCTCAAACCTGAAAGTGTAGCTCGTTTTGCCAAGCTTGTTTCTCAAGACGGTCCTCAAAGTTCAGACAATACTTTTACAGGACCTCTCCAATCTAAAAGTATAGCTCGTTTTGCTAAGCTTGCTTCTCAAGACGGATCTAGAAGTTCTGGAGGAGTCAGAGGCTCTACAGGAAATGCCAATAGCATTAACGTCATTAGTGAGGATGGATCTATCCACACTGCTGAACGCGTAGACGTTAATGACGACGACAACAACACTGGACACACAGGAGGCGCGCGAACTGATACTAAATCCACAACAACGAATCTTTCGCCAAGTCCTGATTTGGATCTTTCAGGACTCTTAGGGAAAATCCGTAACCATCTAGATAATGCTTACAAAGATGGCCAGCCCCTAAATCAAGGTGGCGGACATATCAGTAAGATTATCAAAGAGGAAGAGGGAAATCAAACATCAGCACCTACACAACCTTCTATAGCGAAGATAGTGACTGCTCTGACGCAATCAAATATAAGTTACAGCTCTCCCCTACAACAATCTCAACTAGCAACCGTGCTTATACCACAACCTATAACAACAAGTACGTCAACAACTAGCGTGGGAACTGGAACAGGAAGCGTATCTACTCAAGATACTGGCGTAGGGACAACTCAAACATCCACTACAGATACAGGAACTGGAACAGAAAGTGTATCTACTCAAGATACTGGCGTAGGGACAACTCAAACATCCACTACAGATACAGGAACTGGAACAGAAAGTGTATCTACTCAAGATACTGGCGTAGGGACAACTCAAACATCCACTACAGATACAGGAACTGGAACAGAAAGTGTATCTACTCAAGATACTGGCGTAGGGACAACTCAAACATCCACTACAGATACAGGAACTGGAACAGAAAGTGTATCTACTCAAGATACTGGCGTAGGGACAACTCAAACATCCACTACAGATACAGGAACTGGAACAGAAAGTGTATCTACTCAAGATACTGGCGTAGGGACAACTCAAACATCCACTACAGATACAGGAACTGGAACAGAAAGTGTATCTACGCGATCTACAGGCACTTCAGCATCACCGACCACAGCGTCTGTTTCGACACAAACACCACCAGAACCTCTTCCCACTGGGACAAGACATGTCGCCACAATCTCGTTGGTACGTAATGCTGCAGGAAGGTCTATAATAGTACAACAAGGAAGTCGGTCTCAAAGCATGGCCGTTCCTCTAAGCCCTTCTCAAAATCTGGGGCCACAACTGTGGGCAGCAGCACGTCAAGTTGCTGAAAATTTAAGCACTATTTTAAACGAAGCAACAGGAGAATCGAGTTCTCAAAGCTCCTCTGCTCAATCTTCCCCAACAAGTTCAAGAGGAAGTCGCTCTTCTCCACAATCTAGTCCAGGAAGAGGGGGCCGCAGGAGATAACATCTAGTCTCCCTAAATAAGGCGTCTATAAATTTAGGACATGTTGTGATAAACGTCATCAACATCTTCGATTTGCTCTAGCCAATCAATAAGAGCGAGGTTTGCCTCTCCATCTTTTTCATCGCAGTCTACTAGACGCAAGGGGAGATAGATAAGCCTGTCTTCACTACAAATCACACCCCGACTGATAAGCTTCTCTTTAACAGAGGCAAGTTCGCTTGGATCACAGATCACTAAAAAATTTTCTTCATCTTCAGTATCTAGATCCTCAGCGCCTGCTTCTATAACGTAAGAAAATAGCAGATCTTCATCTATAGAGCTTTTAGCCACAATACATGCCCCTTTCCGCACAAAATTATAAAGTACACTTCCAGGTTCTACAAGAGAACCACCACGTTTATTTATAGCAATGCGCATATCAGAAGCAGTACGATTCTTATTATCAGTCATAGCTTCAACAATAATTCCCACTCCACCATGACCATAAAGCTCATAGGTAACTTCTTCAAAATTTTTTTGCTCTGCAGAAGTTGCTTTCTTCAAATTCCTTTCGATATTCTCATTAGGAATATTATTATCTTTAGCTTTCTGTATCACCATACGCAATCGTGCATTCGACTTAGGGTCCGCCCCCCCTAACCTAACAGCAGAAATCAACTCTTTAATAATACGAGAAAAAATCTTGCCTTTCTTGTGATCCGCTCTTTCCTTCCGATGTTTCGTATTGGCCCACTTACTATGTCCTGCCATGTCCTATACCTATTCTTTTTTTATACCCCCGCAATAAATAAGCGTTTGCCTTTTCCCAAGCAACAGCACGGTCATAGAGGGGGAAGCGTTGTTCGTATTCTTTAAACTTTTTTCCATGAAAAATCGAACGCCCTGACCGAGAATACTCTCTAGGGACCACACTATGAACCATCTCATGATAAACAAGATATTCTATAAAAAATCTTGGAATGTCCTGACGATCTAAAGAACGATGAATCCGAATTAGCTGTTCACTTTCATGGAAAGATCCTAAGACAACACTCTGCCCTTTTCTGGTTTCTTTCCTTCCGAACCAACCGATCTGTAAACGTAGAGCACCTTGAAATAACCGAGTATTCAATCCCTGATAGATCTCTTGCAAATCATAGACCTTTCCCTGAGAATAGTCTACTGGCAAAGAAGAACGCACAAAAACGCTCTCGGAAGATACGAAGGCATTTTTAGGAAAGGGCAAGCTAAATGCTTTATAAAAAAACTTTCTCAGATAGCGTTGAAAATTGTGAAGTACTGTTTCAACCATAGTCATATGTTTTCTAAAAACTCTTTCCGAGACCTATAGATCTTTTTCCATCGTAACTTTAGCAAGATAACCAATTTCATCTTTATAAAAACGGCGTTGCCTTCCCACTTCAATGAATCCAAAGCGTTCGTAGAGATGAACGGCAGGATTGCCCTCATAAACTTCAAGATAAAGGATCTCAAGCTTAAATCGCGTTTTTGCTAAATGAATCAGATTGTTAATCAAAGCCGTCCCTATGCCTTTATTGCGATAATCTTCTCCAACAATAATGGAAATCAACGCATGGTGGGAAACCTTAACATAGGGATTAAGAATCAAAGTTGCGACTCCAGCAACATTACCCTGGCTCACTGCTGTTAAACTAGAATGATAACGGTAGAATCCTACCCAAAAATTTACAGTTTCGCGGATTTCTGCTTCTGTTTGTACAGGAAATCCACGTAAAATTTTGGGATCATTCAGCCATAGCAGCATATACGTTGCATCACTAGGAAGAGTGAATCGTATTTCTAATTCTGAAATTCCTGTATTTTCCTTTTCTGCTGTCATGAAACTTCTCCAAACTCTGCCAAATATGCCTTAATAAATTCATCCAATAGCTCGCCATCCAGCATAGCCTGTACATTTCCTATTTCATGTCCCGTGCGTACATCTTTGACAAGAGTGTAGGGTTGAAATACGTAGTTACGAATTTGAGATCCCCAGGCAATTTCCTTCTTATCCTTGCGATCGAGAGACTGTTTCTCTAAACGTTCTTGTAAAACTTGCTGATATAATTTTGCTTGCAGCATTTTCATACAGCTCTCTCGATTTTGTATCTGGCTACGCTCGTTTTGACAGGAAACAACGACTCCTGAAGGTAGATGAGTGATCCTTACTGCTGATTCTGTAACATTGACGTGCTGTCCTCCTGCTCCCGAAGAGCGAAACGTATCTATACGTAAATCATTAGGTCGTATCTCAATCTTGATCTGATCATCAATCTCAGGGAAAACATCTACGGAAGCAAAGCTTGTATGGCGTTTCCCGTTACTATCGAAAGGAGAGATACGAACCAATCGATGAACTCCTCGCTCCGCCTTAGCATACCCATAAGCATACATACCTGAAAACTTTACAGTAATATGCTTAATTCCAGCAACTTCACCATCTAAGCGATCGACAATATCTATGGTCCACTGATGTTTCGTTGCCCATCGGGAATACATACGAAAAAGCATCTCTACCCAATCACAAGATTCAGTCCCTCCTGCCCCAGCATTAATCGTAAGAAAACAAGAATTCTTGTCTGCCTCTCCAGAAAGCAACCGTTGCGTTTCCCAAACAGAAAGTTTTCTCTCACAAAAGACAAACTCTTTCTCTAAGTCTTCACAAATAGTAGGATCTTCAAGAGCCTCGGCATCTTCAAGGAAAAATTCTATGGCATCTACTTTGCTTTTTAATTCCTGATACTCATGGATTTGCCGTTTCAAACTCACAATCTGTTCAGAAATTTTGCCCGCATGAGCCGTGTTTTGCCAGAAATCTTCTTTTGAGCTTTCTTCTTCTAGGACTTGGAGCTCTTTTTGTTTTTTATGGAGGTCAAAGAGACCTCGCAGCTAAAGACATTCCAGTTCGAATTGCTTCCAAACGCTTATCTAAATTTTCCTGCATTACACTCACCTGCCCACGATTCACATCAAGATTCTAAAAAACAAAAGCCAATAAAGTCAATTACAGCAAGTACTTCCTAGAGCCTCTGTGACTTAAATAAAAAATAAGACTTTTGCTATTTTCTGGAGAGAGTCCTCTCCTATATTTTTTTTAAAGAGTCCCCTTGACGCTTTCTAAATAGAAAAGGTAAAGAGAATTCTACTTTTTTGTTTTGACGAGAAACCTCTCTGAGAGATAAAAAAGTTGGGATGAAGAGCTCTGGTCTCTTCTTACCACCTTTACTAGGAGTCACCAATGAGTCAAAAAAATAAAAACTCTGCTTTTATGCACCCTGTGAATGTTTCCACCGATTTAGCAGTTATAGTTGGCAAGGGACCTATGCCCAGAACCGAAATCGTAAAGAAAGTTTGGGAATACATTAAAAAACACAACTGTCAGGATCAAAAAAATAAACGCAATATCCTTCCCGATGCGAATCTTGCCAAAGTCTTTGGTTCTAGTGAGCCTATTGATATGTTTCAAATGACCAAAGCTCTTTCCCAACATATTATAAAATAAGGGGTTGGTTCGCTGTTGACTTAAACTTAAGAAGCATGAACTCACATTCTGATATCCTAAGCACCCTGCCCTCTAGGGCGGGGGTACGGGGTGATCTCTTATGTTTACCTGTAAAATGAAGCTTTTTCTCTTAAGAAAAACTGTAAAAACACCTGAATCTTGTAAATAGTCACCAATTTCTCGTTTTTAAAGACAGGAAATTAGACAACAAATAGTTTTGTAGTGCTTATCTCTATTTCTTTAGCAGCGATTCCTATTCTTGCCTTTTCCTGGGCCTCCTTTATTGAACCGAATTGGTTAAATACAACTGCGATTACATGGAAACTTTCAAAAAAACATGCGCATTTGCACAATCTTCGTATCGTTCAGATCTCTGATTTACATTTCCATAAGAAAGTTCCTGAGAAATTTCTTAATAAAATTTCCAAATCAATAAAAAATTTAGCTCCTGACCTGATTGTATTTTGTGGGGACCTTCTTTGTCGTGCTCGACTTGAGGATAACGCGCGACTTGAAAGATTCCTAAATACGCTAGAAGCTCCTCTAGGGATTTTTGCTATTTTAGGAAATCACGATTATTCTGCGTACATCTCAAGAAATACCAAGGGAGAGATTACCTGTATACCCGAGAAAAAAAGTCGTCCTATACAACGCGCATTAGTTTCTGTAATGCAGGGACTATTCTCGTCACCGAGCTATTGCTATGATCCATACCTGACTCCCCAAGCACCCCACCCTGACCTCTTAAAGCTACTCGAAAATACTCCCCTAACTCTACTTCACAATGCCACCCATGTAATTCCTGAAAAACTAAACATTGTAGGACTTGGCGATATTTTTGCTAAGCAATTCAATCCAGAACAGGCATTCAAAAACTATAACCCTTCTCTCCCTGGCATCCTCCTCTCTCACAATCCCGATACCATAAATATGCTGCAACACTATCCTGGAGATTTTATACTATCAGGGCATTCCCATGGCCCACAAGTCACTTTATCATGGCCTAAATTTGCTCAGAAATTCTTTGCTAGACTCTCTGGATTAGAAAATCCTCATCTTGCACGAGGTTATTTTGTTACCAACGAAGGAAAGCAACTATATGTAAACCGTGGTCTGGGTGGGTTAAAAAGAATTCGCTTTTGCTCACCTCCTGAAATCTGCTGCATTACGTGTTCCTATGATTAAGTCTTCCTTAATTCTTCTTAGTGGAGGACAGGGCAGGCGTTTTGGCTCCGATATTCCCAAGCAATACCTACCTCTACATGGACTTCCACTAGTTCTCCACTCATTAAAGACTCTCTCTTCTCTACCACAAATTGCTGAGATTATCGTTGTTTGCGCTCCCTCACACCAAGAAATTTTCAAAGAATATCAGGTTTCCTTTGCCCTTCCTGGAGAGCGTCGCCAAGATTCTGTCTTTTCGGGATTGCAGCAAGTCTCCTATTCTTGGGTTTTAATCCATGATGGAGCCCGTCCTTTTGTCTATCCCGATGAAATTTTTGATTTAGTAGCAACAGCAGAAAAAATTGGAGCAGCGGCTCTAGCATCTCCGATTCCCTATACCATAAAACAACGCAATCCTGTTCGCACTCTAGACCGAAACAATTTAGCAGTGATTCATACCCCTCAATGCATAAAAACCGAAATCCTCAGAGAGGGTTTATCTCTTGCAGAAAAAAAACGGCTGACACTGGTAGATGATATCGAAGCTGCTGAGATCCTCGGTAAACCCCCTCAACTTGTTTTCAATAAGCATCCTCAAATTAAAATTTCCTACCCTGAGGATTTAACTATTGCCCAAGCTCTCCTATGACTAAAGTAGCTCTTCTTATTGCTTATCAAGGAACTGCCTATTCAGGATGGCAACAACAACCGAATGACTTATCTATTCAGGAGGTTATTGAAAGCTCTCTAAAGAAAATTACTAAGACTCGTACCCACCTGACTGCCTCTGGAAGAACCGATGCGGGCGTCCATGCTTATGGGCAAGTGGTTCATTTTCAAGCTCCCGATCACCCTCTGTTTGAAGACTGTTACCTAACAAAAAAAGCCCTCAATGCTATTCTTCCAAAGGATATCGTAATTAGAAATGTGACTTTGTTTGATGACAACTTCCACGCACGCTATCTTGCTATTGCTAAAGAATATCGTTATTCCCTCTCTCGACTTCCCAAACCTCTCCCCTGGCAACGCAATTTTTTCTATAGCCCTCGCCACTCCCTCTCTGTTGAGCTAATGCAGGAAGGCGCCAACCTCCTTGTAGGAACTCACGATTTTGCCTCTTTTGCGAATCATGGAAGAGACTATAACTCTACTGTACGGACTATCTATACCCTGGATATTTTAGATGAAGGAGAATCTCTCTCCGTAATATGCAGAGGAAGTGGTTTCCTTTATAAGATGGTGCGTAATCTTGTTGGAGCGCTTCTAGATATTGGGAAAAGAGCGTATCCACCTCAATATCTCCTAGATATATTAGAACAGAAAAATCGTAGAAAGGGGCCGTCGGCTGCTCCTGCCCATGGTCTTTCTTTACACCACGTATGTTATCCACCTCCCTATAATTACTTCTGTTGTAGGCAATGCTCTATCAGCACATCAAACGAAGGATAAAAGAAAAATTCTTTGTCCTTAAGCTGAGGGCAGCCTTCAGGGGTAATCTGAACCATAGAGTTAATACAGACCAGGGTTGCAGGAATCGTGGAAAGCGCTCGAAGTCCCTTCACAGAATCTTCAAATCCAATAACTTTCTTTCCTGCACCAGCAAAAGTCTGATAAGCATAGTCATAACTATCTCCGTAAGGCTTAGGGCGTGAGTAATTCTCTCGGGTTACCCAGAACAAAAATTTATTTAAAATTGGATACATAGTACATAGCGAATCCGTGGCATATTTTGGAGAATTGGTTACGACTCCAAATTTTTTATTTAAAGATACTACAAGCTCTATGAAAGCCTCAACTCCTGGCATCAGTGGAGGACCTGCATTTTCCAAAGACTCGTAGTAAATCTGCAATCTTCTCTTAAAGATCTCTTTAGTATACACTTCCGCTTCGGGATATTGCTCTATAAACTTTTTGCTAAAAATTTCTGTTCCTAAGGTAGTATGACTATAGTAGGTAGCAAAATCCCAGTGGACCTCTAAAGAAAACTCAGCACAGGCTTGTAGAAATGCTCGATAAAAACAAGGTTCTGTATCTACAAGCAAGCCATCTAAATCAAAAAAGAAAACATCGTAGTCATCTAAACGCATACCATTCCTCCCACAGGGCTAGAAATTATTGCTTACCAGCATACTATAAATTCAAAATTGTCTTAAAAATGATTTTGTGGCTCCCAATCGTAATTCTTCTAGCAAGCTGTTCCTTATCGAAACACCGATGTGTGCGTTTCGTCACTGCGGAACGCATTACCTCTCAAAAAGACTGCCCAGTGGTTCTCTATCCAAAAAGCGAGCCTATTGCACCGCCCCTCTACGATTGGCTATCCCCAAACAAGCACGTCCTCACCGCCTATTCTTTCTATTGCCGAGGCGAAGAGGGCTTTTTAAGTACTCCAGAGGGGATCCTCTATGATTGTCAGGGACTCCACCACAGCATAATTAAAGAAGAGTTTCGTTATATCCATCCTAGATTGATTGAGGTGGTAAGACTCTTACAACAGCATCACCCGAAGGTCTCTATTATTGAAGGCTTTTGCTGTCGTAAGCACTTCCGTTTTTTAGAAGCCTCAGGAGTCTTCCTCTCTCAATTGCATCTCCAAGGAACCGCGGCTCTCCTTATTCTAGATCCCCCCCTCTCCGTTGAGAACATCTTGGCAATTATAAAGAAATTATACACAAAAAAATCTGATCCCTCCCTCACTAATTTTATAGTTACAGAAGCCACACTAAGCAACTCAGAGCTGCGGCTAACACGGAAAGATCTGGGCTTACATACACAAATCACATTAGAAATTCTTAATAGCCTACAAAAAGACGAGGTTGTTTCCTATACATAAGAGATTTCTCTTGCGATAATTAGAATCGAAACCGTACATTTGTGGCTCACTTTATGCTGGTGTGGCGGAATGGTAGACGCGGTAGACTCAAAATCTACTCTTAGCAATAAGGTGTTGGTTCGAGTCCGATCACCAGCATAATTCTTTCTTTTTTCAGGTTGCCAATAAATTGTTTTGTCGTTTTTCTTAGGGAAAACCAAAATAACACCCTGATTTCTTATGAATGAAAGAACCCTCTTGCTCTTGTTAAAAAAGAAGAAGGGCCTTTTCCTTGCCATTTTAGATCTTACGCAAACAGAGTCTTCTCTAACTACTGCAGAATTAGGGAAGGTATTACAACAAAAAAAAATTCTTCTTTCTTGCATCGATAGGGTAGATCTTCAAATCAAAGAGTTCCGCCATACCTTCACTTCCGTACTTCCGCAAGATATCCAAGAAGAGCTCGAAGAAATCCGAGAAGTACTTAATCGCATCCTAAATACTGATAAACTCAATTATGTGCAGAAAAAAAAGGAATTTGGTATTTATGAACGTTCCTGATTCCAATAACCTCAATCCTCCAGCCTATGAATTACTAGAAATCAAGGCTCGCATCACACAATCTTATAAAGAGGCGAGCGCGATACTTACAGCAATTCCCGATGGTATCATTTTACTTTCTGAAACAGGGATCTTCCTCATCTGTAATTCACAAGCACGTGAAATTCTAGGACTCAGTGAAAATCTAGAAATCCTCAATAAATCCTTTACTGATGTTCTCCCTGATACATGTCTTGGATTTTCTATTCACGAGACTCTTAAATCTCTAAAAGTCCCCAAAACTCTCAGGCTCTCTCTCTGCCAAGACTCTAAAGAAAAAGAAGTGGAGCTCTTCATCCGTAAAAATGAGATTACTGGGTATCTATTTATCCAAATCAGAGATCGGTCAGATTATAAACAGCTAGAAAATGCCATAGAAAGATACAAAAATATCGCTGAGCTTGGAAAAATGACGGCTACCCTGGCTCACGAAATCCGCAACCCCCTAAGTGCAATCGTTGGATTTGCCTCTATCCTAAAAAAGGAGATTTCCTCTGCTCGCCACCAACGCATGCTCTCCTCGATCATCTCTGGCACAAGATCTCTAAACAACCTTGTGTCTTCTATGCTAGAATATACAAAATCTCAGCCGTTAAACCTAAAGATTATAAATTTACAGGATTTCTTTTCTTCTCTTATCCCCTTACTCTCAGTTTCCTTCCCCAAGTGCAAGTTTGTAAGAGAGGGCTCACAACCTTTATTCAGGTCTATAGATTCTGATCGAATGAATAGTGTCGTTTGGAACCTAGTAAAAAATGCTGTAGAAACAGGAAACTCCCCGATCACTCTGACCCTCCATATATCTGGAGAGATCTCAGTAACCAACCCTGGGGTCATTTCTTCCGAGATCGTAGAGAAGCTCTTCACTCCGTTCTTCACAACAAAAAGAGATGGGAATGGCTTGGGACTTGCCGAAGCTCAAAAAATTATACGGCTCCACGGAGGGGATATCCACCTGAAACAGGGGGCCTCCACCGTGAGCTTCTCTATAACACTCCCTGCAATCCAAGCAGCCTTACCAGAAGAGCCGCTAATCAAAGTGAATTCTTGAATCGTTTACGGCGCTCATTTATCTTTTTCTATAAGATTCTTTAATCTTTCGATCTCCAATCTAAGCTGCGCGTTTTCCTCTCTTAATTGTTCAACCTGCTGCTCTAGGAAGGGCCTTACTCCAGCATCTTCTCGAACAGGAGAGAGAAGCCCCTCAAGTTCCTGGCATTTTTTCTGAGAAGCTTGGAAAGCAGCCACTGACTCTTCGTGCAGCTTGTCAAGATCTCGTAATGCTTGTTGTTGTTTAGCTATTTCGCCTCGAAGTTCCAGCAGTAGGTGTTCATTCGCATCAAGCTCAGTAACCTGTCGAGCCACTTCTTCATTCTTAGCATTCAGGGCCGCCATTAAACGTTCATTCTCTTTAAGGAGATACTTTATCTTCTGAGCTTCTTCACTGGAAGACTCTGCGATTACCCAATCGTCTTCTTCTCTCATAGTGGGTGAGATCGTTGCATGGAGACCTTGTAACGTTTTGCACAAATGTTCGTTCTCGGCCTGTACCTTCTCATATTGGTTTGCAAAAGATGTTACAGCATCTTCTAAGCTTTTTTCTTTCTGCGCTTTCTCTTCTTGAAGACGCTGATACTTTTGTTCCAAAACTTTGAGGGCTTGTTCAACTTTTTTTGCCTCTTCAGCACCTTCCCTGTACTCTTGAAGGAATGTAGTCAGGCGACGGATTTCTTGGGCTTGTTTTTCCTCTTTTTCTTCTTGTTCCCGTAATTTTCCTTCCCAACGAGCTTTTTTTGCTGTGGCATCAGCAGCGTCATTCACAACCTGCTCCTCATAACTTTGCACCGCGCGCCGTAATTTAGCGGCCTCGCTCCTCTTTGCTTCTAATTCCTTTAACAAGTTTTTAAGATCTAGTTGCTGTTCAAGGTATTTCAGTTTATATTCGCGATAAAAGAGAGAACTATTCGCAAAAGCAATGTGAGCGAGTTTCAATTGATCTTGTAATTTTTCTAATTTAGCCTTCGTGGCATGCAAAAGTTTCTCTTGTTTTTGGATGTCAGACCTCATCAGATTCCAATCTTCCATCTTTCGCAGTTGTCTAGCTAAAGCTCTCTCTATTTCAACCCTTGTTGCACGATCGATCTCTCCGGATTCAGAGATGCATTCTGCGAGTTCTTTGGTGTGGGCCTCTTGTATCTCCCGATAAGATTGGCGAATACGTTGTAAAAGACTTGCACACCTTTTCCTTTGGTCACTGATCTGGTTGTTTAAATCTTGCAACTGCTGCTGACTCAAACTTATTTCCGTTTCTATAGCAATGAGCTGTTTTTCTTCCTCTTCCGATCTAATTCTCAAAGTTCCTGCAATAAAGTTCTCGTAACTCCGATTGTTAAGTTCTAACTGATCAGCAACGCGACTACGCATTTCCAGCATTTCTATCAAAAGCTCATATTTCGTTACTACTTCGGTTTCTTTGACATTTACAGCAAACAAGCGATAGAGCATTTCCTCATTACAACGCAGCTTCCGATCAAACTTTGCAAGTCGTTCTTGGCAGCTATGAACTAGCTCTAGTACCTGAGGATCTCCAACTTCCTTACCATTTAAGAGAGCCTCTAAAAGAGATTGGCCAAGCACTTCTTTCATTTCACTTTGTAAATCTGCAATCTGAATATCTTTTAATTCAGGAGCTGAAGGGATTTCCTTTTTAGCAAATACTCGACAATCACAAAGAGATAAAAGTAAAGCTATAGCGAGTAGAACCCCTCCCAAAGCAATAACACTAATTCCGATAAACAAAGGAATTTCTGGGAGTAATACTAATAACAGTGCTCCTGCTACAATAGTTAAAAGAGCAAGAACGACAAGACTTACCTTAACAATAGTATGATTCCATCTGCACTGAATTGGTGCTACCGATTCCCCTCTTTCCTTGGGAGTCAGCGGGGAAAATAGGGAGTAGTCCTTGTTTATTATTAAACTAGGATTTTGATTTACTGGGGAGGGTTGGGTAGGTGTGGACATGTTGCTTCCTCAATCTCCGATTAAAAACAATTTGGACTAAGGATTTTATAACTTAATGAATACTAAATGCAACGATAAAATTATCTTTTTTGTTTTTTAAAAGGTGTTTTAATGAAATTTTTTTAAATTCTTTCTATTAAATAGAAAATTTTGCTTCATTTTTCGGGATTTAGTAGAAAGAAAAAATCTATCAATTTGGGGGGACAAAACATGACGATTAAAAAAATACTTATTGTTGACGATGAGCCTCTACTCCGAGATTTCCTATCGGAACTTCTTCTCTCCCGCGGATACACCCCCGATACTGCTGATAATTTAAGAAATGCTCTCCAAATGATCAAAACTCGAGAATATGACCTTATCATCTCAGACATGAGTATGCCCGATGGCTCTGGACTTGATCTAATCAAAACTATAAAGCAAAGCTCTCCACATACTCCAGTGCTTGTGGTCACTGCTTACGGTAGTATAGAAAATGCGGTAGAAGCGATGCATCAAGGGGCGTTCAACTACTTAACAAAACCCTTTTCTTCGGAAGCACTTTTTGCTTTTATCTCTAAAGCTGAGGAAATTAAGAATTTAGTCCACGAGAATCTCTTTCTACACTCCCAGACAACACTAGACTCTCACCCTCTGATTGCGGAAAGCAAAGCTATGAAAGATCTTCTTGCAGTAGCAAAAAAAGCAGCTTCAAGCTCAGCGAACATCTTCATTCATGGAGAATCTGGCTGCGGGAAGGAGGTGCTCTCCTTTTTTATCCATCATAACTCTACTCGAGCAAACCATCCCTACATCAAAATTAACTGCGCAGCAATTCCTGAAACTCTTTTAGAGTCAGAATTTTTCGGCCACGAAAAGGGGGCATTTACAGGAGCAACTACAAAAAAGGCAGGGCGCTTTGAACTTGCACACAAAGGAACCCTTTTATTAGATGAAATCACGGAAATCCCTGTGAATTTTCAAGCAAAACTCCTTAGAGCTATCCAGGAGAAAGAAATCGAACATCTCGGAGGAACAAAGACCTTGTCGTTAGATGTTCGCATCTTAGCTACCTCAAACCGAGATCTTAAAGAGGCTATCGATGATAAAAGCTTCCGACAAGACCTATACTACCGGTTAAATGTCATACCCCTGCACCTTCCGCCCCTAAGAGAACGACGCGATGATATTCTTCCCCTTTCTAACTACTTCCTAAACAAGTTCTGTCGCATGAACAATACCCCTCTTAAAACCCTTTCTCCTAGGGCTCAAGAGCTCCTTCTAAACTACCCCTGGCCAGGAAATATTCGTGAGCTTTCCAATGTTCTTGAACGCGTGGTTATCCTAGAGAATACCTCTCTACTCACTGAAGACATGCTGGCACTAACCTAACCCTCTAGGGGTTTTTCTTGTTTTTCTCAAGAGCGTGTGGTAAACTTGCTTGTTTTAATCTTTATATTCCTTAAGCACCGATAGCTCAATTGGATAGAGTACCTGGCTTCGGACCAGGTGGTTGGAGGTTCGAGCCCTCTTCGGTGCGTTAAATACTTTTTTTGAATGCTAATTTCTCCGTATAATAGAGCTTATGGAGAACTATTTCTTTTTATCTAATCTCCTGAAGCACTATTTAACCTTAGGAGATAGCATGAGATCTCATCGTAAACGCTTGCCATCTACAAGCTTAAACTCAGTCAGGCCCATGTCTACTAATGTAGAGATCACAACAAAAGCCTTTCGTCTCTCAACCCCTCTAAAAGAGCTAATCTTTGAGAAAAGCCACCATCTTCCTCCTATGGAGACTATCCATGTAGTGCTGACCTCACACAAAGATAAGCTAGGTACCGAGGTTCATGTTGTAGCTTCTCATGGCAAAGAAATCCTACAAACTAAAGTTCATAATGCCAACCCCTATACAGCTGTTATTAATGCTTTTAAGAAAATCCGTACGATGGCAAATAAGCACTACAATAAGCGTAAGGATAAGACCAAACATGATCTAGGTCTTGCTACAAAAGAAAACCGTATTGCAATACAAAAAGAAGAAGAAGATCACATCAGTGATGAGTGGCTACCTTTTGAAACCCTGGATGCCTGGGACTCTCTAAAAACCCTTGGTTATGTTCCAGCATCGGTGAAAAAGAAGATCTCCAAGAAAAAGATCAGTATTCGTATGCTATCTCAAGATGAAGCCATTC
Organism: Candidatus Chlamydia corallus; assembly: GCF_002817655.1. Classification (NCBI taxonomy): domain Bacteria; kingdom Pseudomonadati; phylum Chlamydiota; class Chlamydiia; order Chlamydiales; family Chlamydiaceae; genus Chlamydia; species Candidatus Chlamydia corallus. Next base: position 233,325 of record NZ_NWQK01000002.1, on the reverse strand, counting down.
TCCAACTAGAATCCGCGCAAGACAATTTTCTAATCTTCTTGAATGAGCAAGAGCATAAAATCCAATGCATTTATAAAAAACATGATGGCAGCTATGTCCTTATTGAACCTTCCCTCAAACCAGGATTCTGCATCTGAGGACTCCAACCCGCAATCTCAAATCTTCGATCCCATCAGAAATCGGGAGTTGATTCCCACTCCCGAAGAGAAGGTCCGCCAAGGATTGCTCTTTTCTCTAATAAACACACTGAACTACCCTAAACAGCTCATCATCATAGAAAAAGAGCTGAAAACCCTCTTACCTCTGCTCATGGATAAAGGAACCCCAATCCCAAAACGCCGACCAGATATTGTAATCATCACTCCTCCGACATATACAGATCCTGAGGGAACAACACATAACCTAGGCGATCCTAAACCTCTATTACTTATCGAATGTAAAGCCCTGACCACGAACCAAAATGCGCTAAAACAACTCCTTAGCTACAATTACTCTATCGGAGCGACCTGTCTTGCTATGGCAAGTAAACACTCTCAATTGTCAGCCCTCTTCAATCCTAAAACACAAACTTTTGATTTTTATCCTGGTCTTCCAGAGTATTCTCAACTCCTTAACTATTTTATTTCTTTAAACTTATAGCTAATCTTCCATGCAGATCTGTGTTACTGGCCTCGTACTTCAAAGCCGTCCCTCAGGGAAAAATCATATACTTACCACGTTATTTACTCCTGACGGGCTCTTCACTTTTTTTGTGAAGCAAGGGCAAACCCTCCAATGTGACTATCGAGACACCCTTGTACCCCTATCTTTAGGGGAATATACCCTAAATCATAAGGGCTTGCGCCTTCCCACATTAATCCATGCAGAGATCCTAAATCTCTTCGAAGAAATTAAACAAACATATCCTCTGCTAGAGGCAAGTGGGAAAATGATTCAAGCCATTCTTGCTTCTCAATGGAAAGAAAAGCCCTCGCACAAGCTCTTCTCATTATTCTTAAATTTCCTCCATCGCATTCCTAAAAGCAGTAATCCAGAATTTTTTTCGGCCATCTTTGTACTTAAACTTCTCCAATACGAAGGAATCCTAGACCTGACTCCAGCATGTTCATTATGCAAAGCATCTCTACCCCACGCCTGCTACCGCTATCAAGGCCATAAGTTATGTAAGGAACACGAGCATAAACACGCCATCGCTATCGAAAAAGAAGAAGAACACATCTTGCAAGCTATCGTCCATGCTAAACAGTTTCGTGAACTTCTAACCATTGCAGAATTCCCAATTGCTATAACTGAAAAAATCTTTTATTTGTTTGATTCACTACAGGAGGAAAATTCCTCAAAAGAAATTCCTCCGAAGTTAAGTACCATGAAATCTTAAAACTTTCTAAAGCATGCAACCGATACTGCTGAAAGACATTTATAAGCTATCTAAATTTTAATAATGAATATGAAGTGTAGCGGTCGTTGCCATCAAATCTTAAGATGCGTGCCCCCATAGAAGAGTTGTGGTAAGAATTCTAAATAAAAACTTTAAGAGAAGGTAATCGTACCGCCCTCACTGGATACGTTAAATACTAACGTCACTTCAGATAATCCGACTAAATCATTATGGTATGTTTTATTCCATATGCCCCAACCCTGTTTTACAAAATTCCCTCCAATACAAACGTTTCCTTTTAAAGAGGTTTTTGTGTTTACAATTACACCAACATCTTCGGGAAGTTTTAAATGGATAGGTTCTTGCTGATTGGAAATGATAATTGTACCACTTTTGTTCCATTTGCCACGGAAATCCATATCCATCTTACAAGAACTACAAGAAAAATTTAGAGAAGAGAGAACAGGATAGACTCCCCTGCATTTAGCACGAAGATGACCAAAAGAACCTCTATAATTTATAGTCTCTAACTTAGGAAACTCTCCAGTCAGATTGAATTCAACACGCTTTTTCCTCTGTGCCTGGATTTCCATATTCTCCATATCAGGATAACTTTTCGAAAAATCAAAACGATGGGTATAAAAGGATTCTTCTTCAGAAAGCCAACAGGGAGCAGAGAGCAATTGATTCCCAAAGGAAGCCAAAGCAAAAAAAACAAAGACAAAAAATAAATATCGACAAGCGAATCTCAAATTATGATCTCCATACAAAAATAATCAAAAAATAAATATAAAGAAGGGGGACATCATGAAGTTATTGCGAAAGAGGGGACTCGAACCCCTAAGGAAAGCTCCACTACCACCTCAAGATAGCGCGTATACCAATTCCGCCACTTCCGCAAGAAGAAACTAGCTTACCGAGGCTATACCCTTTACCTCAAGAAAAAAAGTATTCCCCTATCATGAAAAATCAGATACATTGTCTTATAGATAGAAGGAGTTAAGCCTAGTTATGCGTTGCACTGCCTATTGTACAGCATCCGCTTACAATCTCCACGTCCTTTTTCACCTACTCAAACCTCGCTATCCTACCATTTTATCTAGAGAGTATGTTTTTGCAAACCTAGATAGTGCAAGTGCGCAGGAAAGCAACCAGTTAGCGATCTTTTTTCCTTTTGGAGTCGCAGTATTCTGGGGTTGGGAAGAGTCCGAAGAAATCAAATTTTTACAAACAATAATTACAGCATCGCCAGAAATCCTTCCTCAGCCCGAGATCGATTGTTATAATTTTCATTACGGAGATAAACTGCAAATCCGGAGGGACCGCCTCACTCTTGCTGACACTACATTAAATACAAAACTTGCCATTGCCTTTGGCCTGGCACAATCCGTAAAACTGACAACCTTCGAAACCACAATCTACAAAACTATAGAAGATTCAAAACGACTTCCCCAAGATCTTGCTACTAAAGGGAAAATCTCAATGTCTCGGAAAGCGATTGCGAAAAAAATTGGCAAACTCTTCCTTGATAAAGCCTCAGTAAACCTCCATTCGGATATATTGGACGAACCCGATTTTTTCTGGGACCATCCAGAAACACAGGCTATTTATCGTGACGTTCTAAGCTGCTTAGATATTGAGGCAAGGATCAATGTTCTTAACCATCGCCTGACGATCCTCGGAGATGTCTTAGAAATTCTTAATGACCAACTCAACCACCAGCACTCGTCATCTCTAGAATGGACAATCATATGGTTGATTATGTTAGAATTCTCTGTAGCTCTCCTCAAAGATGTTTTCAATGTCATTTAAATACTTCTTTCAACAAATCCCTCTACGTTTGTGTCTACTTATTATTTACCTCTACCAATGGCTGATCTCCCCCCTTCTAGGCTCCTCCTGTAGATTTTTTCCCTCATGTTCCCACTATGCAGCACAGGCCTTAAAATCTCATGGCTTCCTTATGGGGTGTTGGCTCTCTATAAAGAGAATGGGAAAATGTGGGCCTTGGCATCCTGGAGGCATCGACCTTGTTCCTAAGACGACTTTGGAGGAAGCTTTAGAACCTTGCCAGGAAAGAGACGGTTGTGAGTCAATCCATTTTTCTGAATGATTTTCTCCACAGGAATACCAAACCTCCTTGCAATCAACCATAAAGAATCCCCATCCTGAATCACATACTCTTCATCCTGATCTTCTGAAACACTACGAATATCTACAGTTGGGGTGGCCTGGCAAGCCTGTTCTCTACGCGGAGAATTTTGTAGTCGGGATAAGAAATTCTGACTATAGGGAGATTCTTTAGGCATAAGGCGAACTACCTTCTGAAGATCTTCATCAGAAAATTCATGCAAAACAAGATCGCTATCATGAACAAGCAATAGCAAGGCAGCTAAAGACTCCTCGCAAGCTAAATATGATTTTAATACCTTCTGACGTTGTGTAGGTGAAATGATCGTGGTACGGCTTTCTTCGTTACAAAATTCAAAGAAACGCTCAGCTCCGCAACGAATTACCATACGAGCTAACGAGGCGACTGAAGACGCCCGAATTTCCGCACCTACTAATAATGTACGCAAGTAAAGAAATTCTGGAGTCAAACAGAAGTGATAGAGGCAGTCTTCATCTACCCAACCTTCTTGTACAGTCTTTTCTATCATCAAAAACAAGCCCCTAGACGTATAGGGATACTTGTGGCGATACAAATAGTCAATAATGCCAGGAAATTCTTTATTATCAATATTCGGCAAAAGCCACCGAACTCCAGACCCTTGCAACTCCGTATAGGTCAAAGGCTTCGAAAGCACAGGAGTAATATCTATATGGTGGGAAGAGATGGCTATGCTCAAAGCCCAAAGTCTTATAGGCCTACCATAAACATAGCACTCATCTTTGAGTAGGGAAAATAAATCATCTAGAGGTGCTTGAGACAGCTTGTTTAGAAAATCTTCAGAAAGGTAGACCTTACGACTACTTTTAGCAATCAAAGGTCCTGAAAATAGATGCAGTTTGTAGATGTCTTTTCGAAATATGGCAGAGTAAAATAAGAGCAAAAAAAGCATATTCAATCCCAGACTGAGGATCAATACTTGCCAGAGCCACCTAGTTTTTCTTTTGAAAGCCATACATTTTGCGCCTAAAACTCAGTCCATTCTCTCGGATGAAAACACTTGCCACTATACACAGGTCATCGTAAAATCCCTCGTAAAAACAGCCTTGCGTTTATCATCCATGCGGATTCCCTTAACTTTACTGCAAACATACTTTTCAGAACCTCTTTCTACAAAGGAAATTTTAGAAGCCTGTGATCATATTGGCATAGAAGCCGATATCCTAAAAACAACCCCCCACCGATTCAGCTCTGTGGTCACGGCAAAAATTTTAGATGCCATTCCCCACCCCAATGCAGATAACCTCCGTGTAGCCACTCTTACCGATGGGAGAAAAGAGTACCAAGTTGTTTGCGGAGCCCCCAACTGCAACGCAGGGATAACTGTAGCCCTTGCTCTACCTGGGGCGCAATTATTTGATAGCGAAGGGAAAGCCTACACAATCAAAAAATCTAAACTTCGTGGTGTAGAATCTCAAGGGATGTGCTGCGGAGCAGACGAATTAGGCCTCGATGAACTACACATGTACGAGAGAGCTCTTTTAGAACTCCCAGAAACTACTCCTTTAGGTGAAGATCTTGCGACATGGTTAGGCAATACTTCTTTAGACCTCTCTCTAACACCAAATTTAGGTCACTGTGCTTCTCTGCTAGGATTTGCCCGAGAAATCTGCCATGTCACTCAGGCCAACCTTGTCATTCCCAACGAATTTTCTTTTGAAGATCTCCCAACCACAACGATAGAAATGGGTAGTGATCCTGATGTTTGTCCTTTGTTTTCCTATGTAGTCATTTCTGGAGTTTCGGCCCAACCCTCACCAATGAAACTTCAGGAATCCCTACAAGCTCTTAAACAAAAACCTATAAATGCGATTGTAGATGTTACAAATTACATCATGCTTTCTCTAGGACAACCTCTGCACGCTTACGATGCCAGTCAAATCGCTCTCAACTCTCTACGAGCAGAAAAACTCTCAACCCCCGAATCTCTAGTCCTATTGAACGGAGAAACCGTCCTTTTGCCCTCAGGAATCACTGTAGTCCGTGATGATACTTCTCTCTTAGGTCTCGGAGGTGTTATGGGAGGGAAAGCATCCTCATTCCAAGAAACTACAACCACGATAGTCCTCGAAGCTGCGTATTTTCTCTCTGCAGCTATCCGTGCCTCGCAAAAACTCCTTCCTATTCAATCGGAATCCGCCTATAGATTCACCCGGGGTGTAGATCCACAAAATGTTTTGCCAGCACTACAAGCTGCGATTCACTATATTTTAGAGATCTTCCCAGAAGCTAAAATCTCTTCTATCTATAGTTCTGGAGAGATTTGTCGTGAGCTAAAAGAAGTTGCTTTACGCCCTAAAACTTTACAAAGAATTCTAAAAGAGTCCTTCACAATAGAGACCATCTCTCACAAGTTGAATAGCCTAGGATTCTCCTCCACTCCAAAAGAAAACGCTGTAGTTGTGAAGGTACCTTCATACCGCCATGACATTCATGAGGAAATAGACCTAGTAGAAGAGATTTGCAGGACAGAATTTTGGAAGATAGAACATAAAAATCCTATAGCCTGCTATAGCCCGATATACACAATAAAACGTGAAACTGCTCGATTCTTAGCAAACGCAGGACTTCAAGAATTCTTCACTCCTGACTTATTAGATCCTGAAACAGCTTCTTTAACAAGAACAGAAAGAGAAGAAATCTCGCTTCAAGGCTCTAAACATGCAACCGTGCTACGATCCTCATTGCTTCCAGGATTATTAAAAAGTGCTGCTACAAACCTAAATCGCCAAGCTCCCTTTGTCCAAGCTTTTGAGATTGGCACCCTCTATGCAAAAAATGGAGCACAATATCAAGAAACGCAAACTTTAGGAATCCTCTTAACTGAAGATGGCGATTCAAGATCCTGGCTTCCTAAACCACCACCTCTATCTTTTTACTCTTTAAAGGGCTGGATAGAAAAGCTCCTTTACCACCACCATCTTTCCCTAGATACGTTTACCTTAGAGTGCAGCTCGCTATCTGATTTTCACCCCTACCAACAGGGAATTCTGAAAATACACAAACAGCTTTTTGCTACTTTAGGTAGGGTACATCCTGAGTTAGCGAAAAAGGCACAGATTAAATATCCTGTGTTCTTTGCAGAACTAAACGTAGATCTTCTATGCAAAGTGTTAAAAAAGACAACGAAGCTTTATAAACCCTATGCTATTTACCCTTCATCTTTTCGTGATATTACCCTGACAGCACCCGAAGATATGCCTGCTGATCTACTAAGAAAAAAACTTCTAGAAAAAGGCTCTAAATGCCTTGAAAGTGTAACCATTATCAGTATATATCAAGATAAAAGCTTGGAAACACGACACAAAAATGTCTCTCTACGCCTCGTATTTCAAGATTACGAGCGAACATTATCTAACCAAGACATTGAAGAAGAATACTGTCGTTTGGTAGCTTTACTTAACGAATTGCTAACTGAGACTAAAGGGACTATCAATTCATGAAACAACTACTTTTCTGTGTTTGCGTATTTGCAATGTCGTGTTCTGCTTACGCATCACCACGACGACAGGATCCTTCTATTATGAAGGAAACATTTCGAAATAATTATGGTATCATTGTTTCGGGTCAAGAATGGATAAAGCGTGGCTCCGACGGCACGATCACCAAAGTACTCAAAAATGGAGCTACCCTTCATGAAGTGTATTCTGGAGGGCTCCTTCATGGGGAAATTACCCTAACGTTTCCTCATACCACAGCACTAGATCTTGTTCAAATCTACGACCAAGGTAGACTCGTTTCTCGCAAAACCTTTTTTGTCAACGGGCTCCCCTGTCAAGAAGAGCTGTTCAACGAAGACGGAACCTTTGTGCTCACACGATGGCCAGACAACAACGACAGTGATACAATCACAAAACCTTACTTCATAGAAACGACATATCAAGGGCGTGTTATCGAAGGAAGTTATACTTCATTTAATGGGAAATACTCATCGTCAATCCAGAATGGGGAAGGAGTCCGTTCTGTTTTCTCTTCCAATAATATCCTTCTTTCTGAAGAAACCTTCAATGAAGGCGTTATGGTGAAATACACGACCTTCTACCCCAATCGAGATCCCGAAACGATTACTCACTATCAAAACGGGCAGCCTCATGGTTTGCGGTTCACCTACCTCCAGGGGGGAATCCCTAACACCATTGAGGAGTGGCGTTACGGTTTTCAAGATGGAACCACCATAGTGTTTAAAAATGGCTGTAAGACATCTGAGATTTCTTATGTTAAGGGGTCAAAAGAAGGTTTAGAGCTACGTTACAATGAACAGGAAATTGTCGCTGAAGAAGTTTCTTGGCGTAATGATTCTCTGCACGGCGAACGTAAAATCTATGCTGGGGGAATCCAGAAGCATGAATGGTATTATCGTGGGAGATCCGTATCTAAAGCCAAATTCGAACGGCTGAATGCTGCAGGATAGTTTACTTTAATGGCTGATGATACCCTCATTCCTAAACTTATGAAGGACTCGCTATCCCAAGCATGTTCTGAGGGTTTGCTCATTGCCAAATACCCTCCGCTTCAGGTTATAGTTCACTTTGATAAGAATTTTGTTGTAAAAATCAATCTTTCAGTAGCTCCTGTTTTCTCCTGTCTTTTTTTAGGGCCAGCAGCACACAAAGCCATGCAAGAAATTGTTTTATGGTGTTCGCGGTATGCCCAGGGGGAACATCCTCCCTTTTCCTCGCATTTCGCTAAAAACCTTATCCCCCCACAATATCTGAAAATCCTAAACTGCATTGGAAAGATTCCCTTTGGGGAACAGCAAACCTACGCTGAGATCGCAAAAAAAACCGATACACATCCCAGGACTGTAGGAGCTGCGTGCAAGCAAAATCCTCTTCTGCTTTTCTTCCCTTGTCACCGCGTCATAGGAAGCAATGGCGAACGTAATTACATCCTAGGACCTGCAATTCATGAGATACTGTTGAAATTCGAGAAAAGCTACTATCCTCTCGTATGAATAGCTACTCAAGAGTCTTGCAGACGGGGATCTAAAGCATCACGGACTCCATCTCCTATCAGAGCTATCGCAATCAGCAACATCGTTAATATGAGTGCTGGAGGCCAAAGAACAGCGCTCTCTGCAGGGAACCCTGTAACACCTTCTCTCATAAGATTTCCCCAAGAAGCGGAGCTCTCCTCTCCCAAACCTAAAAAGGTCAGACCTGCTTCACAGCTAATCATAGCCATCATGGCAAAGGGAACTAAAGAAATGACAGGGACAACAGCATTGGGAAGAATCTGATGCACCATAATATAATAGTGACTATACCCTAAGTTTGTGGCCGCAAGAACATATCCGCGGTCTCGTTGTTTTAACACTTCAATTCGGATATACCTACTAAATCCTGTCCAACCAAAACATCCCAGCAAGACCGTATTCAATATTAAAGATTTCTTTTGTGTTATGGAAATTACCAACATCAAGATAAAAAGCACAGGCATGGTCTCCCAAATTTCAGTAAACCGAGATAGGATCATATCCACGGTTCCACCAAAATATCCCGAAACTAACCCTATGGTAATCCCAATAGCTAGGGCTATAGCAATCCCAATACCTGCGACTACCAAAGCTATGCGAATGCCAAATACCAAGGATGCAAACAGATCTTTCCGAGTCACTCTGGTAAGTTGCCACCAGGGAACATACTTGTTCATTTCCCGAGATCCCCCAGCGTCATCTTCCCAATGAAAACTACTAAAGAAAGGGTGGATCAAAATGCGAAGATCTTCGGATTCTTTCTCTATCCACACACGCTTATCTTGAATAAAGTTTATAGCACTGCGCAGCTTTGCATAACCCTCAAGTATGTGTCGGGTCTCTAACAAAGAATTTTTATAGGGCTCTGCCCGTTTCTGTACATCAGCATAAGCAATACAAAGGTCTTCGGGCTGTCCCCAATTGTTATAATCGGCTAGGTTTAATTCATGCTCTATTCTTGTCAATGCCATCAGAAACGGCCGGTAGTTGTCAGTAGCGCGATTCCAAGCTTGCTTTGCTGTCTCATAGGGACGCTGCATCTTGTCTACTCTTTGCTGTAATCTTTGAAGGCAGATTCTCTCATTTTTCATTTCAAGGTGACGCAATGTTGGCATCGGAGATCGTCTTTTGTCTTCAAAAGCTATCTGGTACTTCTGTAAAGAAGCGTCTTGTTTCTTCCGATACTTTGCCTTAATGAGAATCCCTAACTGCTCATACGTACTCATATAGCGCCGTTCCATCTCCCAAGTACGTGTGTCTTTAGGCACGAGCATTAGCATCTCAGAGTGTACCTTACTCATGTTCTCTCGAACCTTTTCAGCTCGCATTTTTTTTAAATGTTCCGCTGATGCTGGATCTTGGACTTTCCCACTATAAGCCCAAAAAAAGATAATACATTGAGAAATGACACACACCCCCACCAACCAACGGCGTAACCATCCCCTTGTCAACTTAAAAGAAAGTACAAAAAAGGGAAAAATTACCATCAGAACGTTGAAAAAGAGGTCCACTGGCTTAGTGTAGTATCCTGGGAAAAACAAGTACCTCAGCAAAGGAAAAAAGGCCTCTCCATGCCAAGTGACAAGTAGGGGTTTACTACTTGCAAATAAAGGAGCGTAAATTCCAATCACGGAAACCGCAATAAAAAATTTCCATGATAGAGAGGCTAGTAAATTCTTATGATAAGCAGCTAAAAAACGTTGATAAAAAGAAGGATGCTTCTGCATTTATATCCTCCTTCCCTCTAGCTGAACCCGTGGATCTAATAGTACGTAGCAAATATCTCCCAGCAAATATCCCACCAAAGATAGTGCTGATCCTACAAGCACAGAAAACAAAACTACATTGTGATCACGATTTAAAATTGCCTGATAGAAGAAGTTTCCAAATCCATCTATATCAAATAAGGTTTCCACAACCAAAGCCCCTCCAAGTAACGTTCCTAATGAAGATGCTAGAGAGGTCACTATAGACACTGCAGCGTTTTTCCCTACATGCTTATATAGAATATCCAGCCAGCGCACCCCTCGAGCTTTAGCCGCACAAATGAAATCCTGGCTTAATACTTCTAAAAATATCGCTCGACTTAATCGTGATTGCGCAGCAAGAGCTCCGTAGCTAACTGCACAGAAAGGTAAAAACCCGTGCGACAAGAAGTCAAAGAGACGCCCTAAAGTACTGAGCTCATTCAACACCTCTGGAGGCGAACACAAACCTGAGTAGGGCATCGGAATTGAGGTAAATGGAATCGTTTTATTAATAACAAAGTTATCTAGAATCCAGGGAACTGCAACAAATACAGGAATTGAGAATAGAATAAGAAAAATAAAATTCAGGGAGTGGTCTATCCAGTGGTTTCTTTTCAATGCCATTACCATACCGAATAGTTGGCATAAAACAAAGCCAACAATCATAGGTAAGATTGATAGTACTAAAGAACAACGTAAACGCTTGGTGACTTCTGAAATTACAGTCTTATGTGAATCATTTCGTAAAGTTCCAAAATCTAATCGTAAAACTCGTGACATGTAGCGAGAAAAGCGGGTCTCACAAAAAAAAATCTTCCAGAACTGCTTAGAGCTATAGCAAAAAACTTCTGTTCCTCCGTGATCTTGAAACCATCCTTTTAACATTTCAACTTTAGTATTGATATCTTCTTCGTTGAGCTGTCTTACTAAAAAAGCATTGCTCTCTGCGATCTCTTTATTTCGGACTCTTTGCTCAGGGCTAAGATTAGGGCCGACTATGCCTTGGAGTACTCCACCACGAATAAATAAGTCTGCAGCAATATGGCGATACTTAAGATCGTGGGAGGTATCATCAGCTTCAAATAGCAATGCAGGCATGATAAACTTGGCACAATCCCCCCAATATACCCAGGACTTGGAACCATTTTTCACTCCTGCAGTTTTATTACTCGCATGTGCAAGTTCTTGGAGTCCTGCCTGAATCTTCTTATGAGTAATCTTAGGGCGAGTGTTAAGGAAAATAGGTAGTGTGAGCCCATAGTGTTCTCGAAATTGCAAATAACGGTCAGGACCCTTATAAGAGCGCATCTTATCGGATTTCCCAGCCTCCCCCAAAGAGTCCATAGACTTTTCTTCCAAAACATCCCCAGGAGCTGCGTTTAAAATTACAAAATTGATAGAGACAATAGCAAATAAAGTGAGCGGGATTAAAACTAAACGTTTTAGGATGTACTTAAGCACTGATCCTCCTTCTTCTCGAGCCATACCATAGTTAGGTTGACAGTCTCATCCTGAGCCTCAGGAATTAAATCTGTTCTATGTATAGGTACGAAAATATTTCTCACATAATCCTTATAAAGCAAGGAACAGTGTCGTGAGAATAAGAAAGCATAGGGAGCTTCTTCATGAATAATTTCATGAAAACGATGGTAAAGCCGATTACGTTCTTTGGGATCGTATTCATAGCTTAGTTTATCTATAATTTTATCAGCTTCTTCATTGTGAAAACCTACGGTATTCGCCGAACCTTTTTCCATAGCCCCTTCAGAATGCCATAAAGCCCTAGGATCCTCAGGAGGAATTCCTAAACACCACCCCATTAAAAGGGCATCGAAATTCTTCTCATCAAAAGCTTGTGAAAGATCGGCCATATCCAGACCTAGAAGGCTACACTCTATCCCGATTTCCTTACACGCAGTAGCTACGTAATCAGCAATGGTTCGAGCTGTTACACTCTTCACATAATAGCACAAACGGAAACGGAACGGGACAATCACACCGTCGATAACTTTTTCTCGGATTCCATCGCCATCGGTATCTATCCAACCCTCTTCTTCCAATAGACGAGCTGCTTCTTCTGGAGAATAATGCCATCCTTCGATTTGCTTATTATAAGAAGGAGAGTTAGAAGCAAAAGGTCCGCTAATCGTGTAGCCTTGGCCATCCAAGCATTGTTCGATAATCCTCTCTCTATCGATAGCCATATTCATAGCGCAGCGCACCTGTCGGCTTTGGAAAAATAACGAGTAGCAATTCCATCCTATGTAAGTATAGGCTCGATCTGATGAGATCGTTTCACGAATTGCCCCCCCTTTAGCCACTTGCTTGTTGTACGCAGGGCTTTTCATAAAACTATAGAAGTTATCCCTTTGGTTTGGGGGAAGGTAGGAAATATCTATTTTTCCTGTCTTAAAATCTTGAAATAAAGAGTCTGAGCTTTCTTTAAAATAAACGTAACGCTTTTCAAGGAGAGCTGCAAGAGGATCATAGAAATCAGGATTTCTAGAAAAAACTATCTTCTCATCATCCATACCTGCAAAGTAGTAGGCTCCACAACTTACAATATAGTTGTTCGCCCAATGCATAGTGAAATTTTGCGCCCAAATGGAATTTGTCCGGTAGGCATCGCTGTTATTCTCATCTTCAATAATTTTTTCACCGTTAGCAAAATACTGATATACAAATCTAGGGAGAGGCTGCAAGCTCAGGGTATTAGAGAATGCAGAATAGAGGACTTTACGCTCTTCCTTTCCTTCTTCATTGATTATCGTGTGTGCTTTCCATCTGATTACTAATTTTAAGTCGTTTTCTACTGAGACGGAAACAATATCTTCATAATAAGAGCGCAAAGCTACTGCTCGCATTGTTGCTACATAAGGATTCATAACAACGTCGTAGAAAAACTTAATATCATGAGCTGTCACAGGATGAGGACGTAGGAATACTTCATCTAGCTGAACGTGCTTTGGAAAGACCTTAGGCTCTATAGGACGCCAAAAAATATTAGGACGGAGATAGATGTGAAACTCCTTATCCCCAGAGCCATCTTCAACAAGATGTTCTTCTATTTTGACAGCAAGATCTGGAGAAAATGCTTCATATTTTCCTACGTGGGGAGAGGCTAAACTAGGGATGCAAAGATCATAAAAACCCATCACATAATCAAAGCCGTTAAAAGGACTCAAATTTTCAGGTTTCCCAACATGGGCGGTACGCAGAATTCCATGAGGATGAAAATTTGTTCCTAGCAGTTCAGGGAGAGTCTTCTGTTTATAGGGGTCTGGCGAAAGTAAATTAGGATAATCAGGATCTCCAGACAACAAAGCAAAAGCCTCGTCTCGGACGAGGTTAGGAGGAGTTATAGAGCCAGGCACCGCAGGCATGACCTGTGATATCTGCTGTTGTTTAACTACGCGTGAGATTTCACGAATATCTTCTTGAATATCTCTGACGTTACCTTTTATTGACTTGATGTCTCTTTCAAGTAGGTCTGAGGACCAATACAACAAAATTAAAGAACCAGCAACAATCCCTTTTAAAATTTTGTCTAGCACACATCTTCTATACATGTGACCACCCCCTCCACTTTTAGAGGCAAGGGCTCATAGGGATCTCTCCCGAGCCATTTAACCCGAGGGACCTTAGATTTTGTGTGGTATTAAAATCTCTTGAAATCTTGTACAGTAGGTGTTGCTTAGCACAATCAAGAGAACGTATTTCTTCCTTCTGCAGGGGGGAAAACATTTTTAGGTGATATTTAGATAGCAATATGACAAGCTCCTCGTATGCCAATCGATCCTGTTTGAATTGTAAATTATCTAGCTGCAAACAACCTAAATAGTTCAGCAGCATGTTTTGAAGTCTCTTTGCTTGACACAAACCGTATTGAAAAGATTTTTTAATCTTCATGTAACTATGTTATGCTTTGGACTATGAATGGGTCAAGAAATTTCAGAAGGGGAGACAAGTAACAAAGATTTTTTTAGAAATTATTCGTCGTTACATAAAGTCAAAACAATCTCCAAAATTTTAATATCCGAGTACTTTGAGCATGGAAATCATAGCTCAGCTCGTTGTAGAAAAAAAAAGACAAGCAAGAGTTGAAAAACTCTTGCTTGTCTTTTTGAAACTGAAGTTATTCAGCATGGTCACGATCTGGAGACTCTGGGGAATCTGAATTCTCTTCTTCTGACCCGTCTTTTGACTCATCACCAGAATTCTCGTGGGTTTCGTCTTGGGGAGCTCCACAAAGCTGAGGCTCGCACCCAAAAGCTGAGCCCGCAGAAGGAAGCACAAGAGCTAAAAGAAGGGCTAACATTAATTTTTTCATTTTTATTCTCCTTATTTAAAATACGACAGCTCAAACCGAGATTGGCCAAATAATCAGTAACCTAGGACAAAACAAAGGCTGCCGTAAAGGTTTCCAAGCACTATATAAAAAAAGAAAAATAATCTGCAAATAAAAACTATATTAACCAATGTATAGTGTTATTACTCATGTTGTTGAGGAAACAAGTAAATATCATAGAGTAAAACTATAATTCCCAAAACTGGCAATCCTATAACCAATGGCAGTCGCATTCACCACAATCATCTTCAGACTCCTCCTCGGAGCCTGTTCCCTCTTTTGAATCATCATCAGAATGGTCGTGAGTTTCGTCTTGGGGAGCTCCACAAAGCCGAGGCTCGCACCCAAAAGCTGAGCCTCCAGAAGAAAGCGTAAGAGCTAAAAGAAGGGCTAACATGATTTTTTTCATTTTCATCCTCCTTATTTAAAATCAGTAACCTAGAACAAAATAAAGGCTGCGATCATGGTTCCTTGTATCATGTAAAAAAGAAAAATAATCTACAGATAAGTATATTAACCTATGCATAGTGTTATTGCTCGCGTTGTTGAGGAAACAAGTAAATACCATAGAGTAAAATTACAATTCCCAAGACTAGCAATCTTATAGCCAAGGGGATAGGTAAAAGGCCTAAAGCCAAACACCCATCTATAAATACCTGTGCAAGAGGGTTAGCGGTAAATATAATACTTACCGCAGCAGAAGCACAGAGGGCGACCAGTAAGCCTAAAATTGCTATAGCACTAGCAATTTCATAACGAGAACGTACAGAAAAATCCGCCCGCCAAGAAACCCTGAGTCTGTTCCATAGACTCTCTTGGCTCAAAAGAGGATAACTAAATGTTATTTCATTCATTCAATTAATGATATCCTGAGGATGTATTGTAGAAAATCTCTAAAAAATTAGTATTTATATTCAACACCGTAAAATTTAATAAGTTTTTGTGATTTTTTATAATCTCTTTTTTTTATCTCCTCATAAATTCTTAGACCTTTAGCATTCATACCCTGTTGAAAATAAAGAATTCCTAATTTAGACATAGTTTCTATATCATTGGGTTTTAGTTTGAGGACAATTTCATACTCCTGGATCTCTTCCATAGGCATTTGCAAGTCATGATAACTATAAGCTAGTTGTGCGTGTACCCAAGCATTACCTGGAGCATATTCATTTAAAATTTGAAATTCTTCAATCGCTCTTCGCGCTGTTGCAAAAAATTTTTCTTGAATTTCATCGCTATACCTACCTGAGGGAATCCAATAATTGGCATCAAACTCTGGATATTTTCTTGGATCTGCGTAAAGACCAGAAAGAGCTACGTAGGCATCTGCTAAAGAGACATGTGCACTAAGGTCTACAGGGACGGCTTGAACAACTTTGATATAAGCCTCGATAGCTTTCTGGAGTAAACATTCACGAAAAAGAAAGTAATCTTTCCAAAAACAAAAACAGCTAAATTTCCTAATGACACTATGATTTGGCAAGAATTTGAATATATCAGCAAGAAGAGAGTATTCTTGATTTTGAAGATTTATGGATAACTTAGTAGCAGCTGCAGCTAAATGAGATTGTTCTTCGACAATGTTTTGCGCTCGTTTATTCAGAGGAAGAGCCGCTTCCAGATACTTTGAAGATAGATCCTCAAAAAAATCTAGCTTCCCTGAAAGAAGATAGAGCCGTGTGACAAGGCAAATAAAGAGCGTAAGAAAGAAACAAGCAAGACAGAATGCTGGAATGACTGTTTTTCCTGAGAATAAAAAGAAATATAGAAAAAAGCTAAGCTCAAGAGTCATGAAAAGACAGGCACTGAAAACAAAAACGGTCTGCTTAATTAAGTACTTACGTAAAGAATGGCTTGTTTTGTTACATAAAGCTTCTAAACTGGCCTGAAAACCTAAAGGTTTCATGAATTCTGAGTCCTTCTTTGTTAATTCTAATGGAAAATTATGAGATTAATTGTTTTAATGCAATGTTCCATCTCCCTATTTCCAGTAAAAAAGCTATAGCCATGACTTCTCCTGCGTACCTACTAGCTAATTTTGGAGGGCCTCGTCATGCTGAAGACCTTCAAGAGTTTCTTATTTCGTTACTTACTGATAGAGATGTCACAGGAACTTTTCTCCCCAAATTACTACATAGAAATCTGTTTACTTTTATTGCTAAAAAACGAATATCCAAGGTTCTTCCTCAGTATGAATCACTGGAAGACTGGTCTCCTATTTATTCTGACACCGAAATCCTTGCTAAAAGACTCTCTGAAATCTGCCGAACTCCTGTAATTCCGTTTCACCGCTATCTACCTAGCACTCATAAAAATACCCTCGATGCTCTACGTTCTTTAAACACGCGCTCCATTACAGGGATACCTTTATTCCCTCATTTCACCTATTCTGTTACTGGAAGCATTGTGCGTTTCTTTATGAAACATTTGCCAGAAACACCTATTTCCTGGATTCCGCAATTTGGTAGCGATCCCAAATTTGTTTCTGTCATCACCTCTCATATTCAGGATTGCCTTCAAAAATCAAGAATCTTAGAAAAAGAGTGTTGCTTCTTATTTTCTGTACACGGACTCCCTGTACGCTATATCTCTCAGGGAGATCCTTATAGTAAGCAATGTTATGAATCATTTTCAGCAATTACTGCTAACTTCAAAGAAGCTGAGAATTTTCTTTGCTTCCAATCTAAATTTGGTCCTGGGAAATGGCTCTCTCCATCAACTGCGCAACTATGTAAAAACATACAGACAGATAAGCCTAATGTCATTGTTGTGCCTTTTGGCTTCGTTTCAGACCACTTGGAAACTCTATATGAAATAGAAAAAGACTACCTGCCTCTGCTACGCTCCCGAGGATATCAGGCATTACGAATCCCTACGATTTATGGCTCCCCTCTTTGGGTCTCTGCTCTTGCAGGTATCATGAAGGACAATCCTACAGTAGCTGCCCAAGGGTTAATAAAAACGGGGAAAAAGAAAAATTATGTTTTATAAGCTTTTAAGGAAGACGGTATTGATGTTTTATAGCATTGTATTTTCCTGAACGTCGTGTTTTCACAAGTCCTGCGTTAAACGCTTCAAGCAACTCCCCATTTCTCCCTTTTAGTACCACAAGCCGTAGACCGTCTGCATTTAAGGGTTCTGAGATAATTTTTAGTCTTCCTTTGTACGCAGTCTCTATTAATGCAGTCACTTCAATCACAGGAGCTAGAAGGGCATCGTAACAACTAGACGTTAAACCTTCCAATGCTATTGGAACATGCTGGTACAGGCTAATCACAGCCTCGGGAATATTTTGAGCGACAAGAACTGAAGAGTCAAATTTATAGGCCCCAATAAGACGCCCCTTAAGATCCTCTATAGATTGGTAAGGAGAATCTTGAGCAACGACAAGGACAGGACCTGTGAGCAAAATAGGGTCTGAAAATTGGTAGTGTTCGAGCATTTCAAGAGTAGGGAGTACAGATGTAAATGCTCCTCGGGTCTTTTGATCATCTAAATTCTCAAAGAGATGTACCCAATCTTGATTTACAATATTGATATTCAGATTCTCCTTATAGTTAATTTCGGAAACAAGATCATTTAAAAATGCATTGATATCTGATGTATAAATGCCAAATTGTTTTGGAAACCAGGTAGCATCACGACCTACAAGAACTTCTCTCTTTGCTCGAGAACATCCGAAAAAAATTAGACCTGCAGCCAGTAAACATATTAAGAAATTTATCTTCCAAGAAAATTTTATCTTCACGTTTAGCTGTGCCTCTCTTTTCTGCCTCTTTTTGCATCATATTCTAGATAAGAAATTTTTATCCAGCGCGCTATAAATCCTAATTTTAAAAAAGGCTTATTAATATAAATATCTAAAAAAATAGAAATTTATAAAAAAATTATGAATCTGAAAATCAATACTTTCTGATAAAAAGACAAGTTACTCGATACTTACTGATTCTTGAGAGTCGCTTTTCAAAAGATACTCAGATAGATAGGTTTTCCCAAGTTTTCTTCTTCGTCTTAGGATCAAACTTTCACAAAGAATCTCTTGATTTGAGGCATTTTCTAAAAATATAGTCCCTTGAGAATTAAGAATTTTTCCCAAAACAATATTCTGTAAAAGAGTTTCTACATAATCATTACGAAAATCATAAGGGGGATCTATATAAATCAGATCAAAGGATCTCTTTTGTTTCATAAGTCTTTGAATTGCCAATCTAGCATCTTGCCTAAAGATCATGATAGGAAGTTCTTCCCCGAGTAAAGCACTATTTGCGTGTATTAAGTGTACCGCTTTTGGTGAGATGTCTACGAAAACAACATAAGCGGCTCCACGACTTAGGGCTTCAAAACCCACAGACCCCATTCCAGAAAAAAGATCTAGAAAAGCAGCTCCTTCGATATCTGCCCCACAGATGTTAAAAAAAGATTCTTTCACTAAACCTGAAGTGGGTCGGATATTAGAATTAGAAAATGTTTTTAGGGATTTCCCCTTGTATTTACCTGCTAAAATTCTCAAAGCACCTCTTGCGGAATAAAGTCCACGTAATCGGCAGCCACTAATAAGTACTGAATCCCTCGGATGTTACCAAACCCATCTATAGGACGTCGCACTTTATGAAGATGGCCAAATAGGCATAAAGAGACTCTTCCATCGGTTTCCAATAATTCCGAAACAGGTCCTGAAGTACCATCACTGCTGATCGGGGGATAATGCGTCATCACAATCACCTCTGTCACTTCTTTAGGGAGGGCAGCAATAGCTCTCTTTAAACGGCCGAACTCTCGAAGAAAGATTTTTTCATCCTGCTCTGTATAAAGTTTTTCTTGAACAGGAGGAACAAGTAGACACTCACTCTTCACACATATTGTAGGACTATCCCACAGTCTCACTCCTACAATAGCGAGGTGCGGTTTCAGCAGGGTAAAGCCCTGGGTCAAATAGTATAGAGAGGGGGGGAGTGCTTGTACAATTTTACTTCTTGAAGCGGAGCTCCAGTAATCATGATTCCCACGAATCATATATTTAGTCCCAGGGAGATCGCCGATAAAGGCAAAATCTTTATGAGCCTCTGAGAGATTCATAGCCCAAGAAATATCCCCTGGCAGGAGAACGATATCTTCTGGATTGACAATAGCTTCCCATCGAGAACGAATTTTCTGATGGTATCCTATCCAGGGTTCTCCAAAAACTTCCATAGTTTTTTTAGGGACTCCTAAGGCAAGGTGTAAATCTGCCAAACCATAAATATGCATTTGAGGGAAGCCAATGTGAAAACGCGATTATTGTCACTAATGTAGAAACTCCAACCATAAAAAGCAAACGTCTCTGAAGTTCGTTTCTTTGGAGAACCCTTGCTCAGCTTGAGCATTTTACTTTGATTTAGAAGATATAGTTATCAGGAATGTGTGTGCCCTTGGGAACAATAATAATATTGTCTCTCACAAATAGTTTTTTGTCAGGAGAATCATATTCCGTATAGCCCATGAGATTTTGTAGTTTGACGCCATTTCCAATACGACAATTTTCATCTATGATCGCTTTATGAATCTCGCAGTCTTTACCAATTCCTAAAGAGGGTATCGATGAAGATCCATACCGAGCATTGCCCATAATTATAGATTGCTCCACTACAGAGTTCTCTCCAATCTTACTACGAATCCCTAAGACACTCTGAGATACACGACTCGTATCAATAACACAACCCTCACACAATAAAGAACTTGAGATCATAGAATCAGTAATAATAGCTCCAGGAAGATGATGATTTTTACTATAGATCATTCCTTTATCATCATAACAATTGAGACCTCTTTTGGCTTTGTGAGGCTTTTGAGTTAACGCTATATTTGCTTCATAATAGGAATCTATGGTTCCAATATCTGTCCAATAGCCATTATAAAGCAGAGCTTGTACTTGTCCCCGTTTCATCTGAGTTTTAATAAGATCCTTCCCAAAATCGTTTCCTTGTTCTTCTGTAAGTAAAGAAAATAGACCTTCTCTTCGGAATAAGTAGATGCCCATGGACCCAAGAAAGTCTCCTGAATCTTCGGTTAATTTGTGGATGCGGCGGTGTTCAGAAGAGAGCCGAAAACGATTTAAAACTTCCTTTTCTTGAGGCTTTTCATAGAAATCAACGAGCTTTCCTTGAGAATTGATCTGCAGAACTCCCATCCTATGCGCATCTTTTTCTGGGATAGGCTGGGCAACAAGAACCATGTCTACATTGGTTCTTATTGCCGTATCTACAATGGACCTAAAGTCCATATTGTAGAGCTGGTCTCCCGATAAAATTAAGAAGTATTCGATTTCTGTATCTTCAAAATAAAGTAGGTTTTTTCGAATAGCATCTGCTGTACCCTGATACCACACCTGGTCACCCTGACGTCCTTCAGGAGCAAGAAGATGTATCTGATCCTGCAAAACTCCATGGTAAAAATATGTCTTAAATAAATGCTGTTGTAAAGTATAGGTAAGGTACTGACCTATAACAAAAATTTTCGAAAAACCTGCACGAATTGCATGAGATATTGGAATATCAATAAGCTTATACCGTCCTCCAAAAGATACGGTAGGCTTGCAGCGGCAGTTAGTTAGAGGAGATAGCCTTTTGCCCTCACCTCCACATAAAATAATTACTCCAACCTTATCTCGATAAAAATGAGAGCTCTCAAAATTTGAGGTAGCCCCCTGAAAATCATTTTCTATCATTTGTATTCGCCTGTTCTAATTTAATTTTAAATTAGAAACAAATAAAAAGGCCAACACAACAAAACAAATAAATTTTATAGAAATAATTAAATTCTTTTTAATAAATAAGTTCTAGAAATTAGATTTCAATTCCTAGATTTTCCGAAATTTTGTTTGCCAAAGCCAAATCACCACTACTTAACTTACCGTAAGTGATCAAAGCCTTTATCAAAGTAGGTATAGTAAATACCGAACTTACTTTTATTCCCTGTGGACCAAGCGGTTGACACTCTTTTTCTCTACGATCTAAAAATACCAATGCTTCACGAATTACAAGGCCATTTTCTTCTAGAGCCGTTGCAGTCTCTATTATAGATTTTCCTGAGGCGACAATATCATTAATCACCAAGCATGTTTGTCCTGGAGTAAATAAACCTTCTACTTTAATAGTGTCAGGATTATCGGCATTCTGCAGTTCTTTCCTTCGCAATACCATGGGAATATTATATTTTAGAGAGATGCAGGTTGCTAAGGTTAAAGCGGTATAGGGAACTCCGCAAAGTAAACTACTATTGAATGAAGGACGTAGGCGCCAAATGAGAGTCGCGACTGTCTGAAGAACTTCTGGAGAGGAGATCACAAGGCGCATATCTACATAAATAAGAGTTTCTTCCCCACTGGCCAAAATGTGTTTTCCGAATTTTATCGCTCCGATCTGGTATAGAATTGCTACAGCATTAGCACATAATTTTGCATCTTCGTAATTTACCATGTTCTAGTGTCTCCGACCATTTTTTGACAAAATACAAAAAGCTCACCTATAAAGGGAAACATGCTGATACGCCTATTTCTCGGTATTCCTCTTCCCAAAGGCTTTCCCTTATATGTTGAGCCTCCCTTAGTTCTTGCAACATTTCAAGGAACTCGGTTTGTGGGAACTTATAGCGAGGCTACAGACCCTTTGTATATCGATAATTTGAATCTAGATTACCACTATACTCAAGAATTACTTTATAAAGCAGTCCCTTGTAATTATAAATCTATATATAGAGAGATACCTTTAATCATTTTCCCAGAAGTACTCATAGGAGGTACGCCAATACCATCTAGTCCAGAGAGTAAGTGACGTCCTACCTAAAAGCATAAGAGACTAAACAAGATTATTCTTTGAGTGACAACAGAAACTCTGCGTTACTATTGGTTTTCTTCAACCTTCCTAGCAGGAGGTGCATAGCGTCTATGGCAGTAAGATCTGCTATAGCTTGACGGAAAAGGTATACTCTTTCTAATTCGCTAGGATGATAAAGGAGTTCCTCTTTTCTAGTTCCGCTCTTAATTAAATCGATAGCTGGATATGTTCTTCGATCTGAGAGACGTCGATCTAAGACTAACTCCATATTTCCAGTGCCTTTGAATTCTTCAAAGATTACTTCGTCCATTCTGGATCCAGTATCAATCAAAGCGGTTGCGAGAATGGTTAGCGATCCTCCACCTTCAATATTTCTCGCAGCACCGAAGAAACGTTTGGGTTTATGCAATGCACTCGCATCGACACCCCCAGTAAGAATTTTTCCAGAATGCGGCTGGACTGTATTATACGCACGAGCTAATCGTGTTATAGAATCGAGTAAAATCACCACATCGTTTCCGTGTTCCACTAAACGACGAGCTTTCTCTATAACCATTTCAGCCACTTGAATATGCCTTTCTGGTTGCTCATCAAATGTCGAAGCAACAACTTCTCCACGCACTTGACGAATCATATCGGTAACTTCTTCAGGCCTTTCGTCAATTAACAAGACAATAAGAACGATATCAGGATTATTTACAGCAATAGCGTGTGCTATACTTTGGAGAATAACAGTTTTCCCAGATCTTGGTGGCGCTACAATTAAGCCCCGCTGTCCTTTTCCAATTGGAGCAGTAAGATCTAAGACTCTCTCAGCGAAATGATCTTTCCCCATCTCCATAACGATTCTCTCATTAGGATACAGTGGGGTTAAGTTTTCAAAAAGTACACGCTCTTTAGCTTTATCTGGAGTAGATCCGTCGATCTTATCTACTTTTAATAGAGCGAAGTACTTTTCCTTCTCCTTAGGCGAACGGATCGTACCAATAATCGTGTCACCTTTTTTCAGATCAAATCTACGAATTTGAGCTGGAGAAACATAAATGTCTTCAGCAGAAGGTAAATAATTATATGTTGGGGATCTCAGAAAGCCAAATCCATCTGGAAGAACTTCTAAGACGCCTTCACCTATAAGCAATTCATCTGGTCGTTCTGACTTAGCTTTGACAATCTCAAACACTACTTGAGACTTAGTTAGAGATCCTATATTTTTCACACCGTATTGGCGAGCCAATATATTAAGCTCTTCTATTCCCATTCGTTGCAGTTTAGCAATCTTTGTAACTGTGACAGACTCGGCCTCTTCAGACTCACTGGCAACTACAGCACACTCTCCTATACAAGATTTCTCGTGCATAGAAACATATACATGTTTTTTCGTTTCTTTCACCTTAGGCAAGATTTCTGAAGAACGCTCTTCTTTCATAATGCTCCCTTTAAAGCGTAAAAATATTCTTCAATTTTTTGATGTAATTCTTCTTTAGTACCGTTGTTTTCAATAACAACATCTGCTTGTGCTAATTTTTCTTCGACACTTAGAAAACGCGAGCACCTTTGATAAAAGTCTTCAGAGGAGCGGCCAGTTTTTTTAATGAACCGTTCACGTCGAATATCTTCGTTTGCCATAATAAGAATCACTGAATCAAACCACGCTGCATAGTGTATCTCGTATAATAAAGGCACTTCTGCGACAAACAACGGATGCTTCTCATCTTGAATACCTTGATGATACTGTTCCTCAATAATTCGACAAACTTCTGGATGTAGAATGGCTTCCAGACCTTGCAATAGAACAGAGTTGCAAAAAACTTTGGCTGCTATGGCTTGCGCATCAAACGCCCCACCAACCACAACATCTGGTCCTAAAAGATCTATAACACGACGACCTACGCGCGTATGAGGAATAAGAAAACTATGCGAAATTTCATCAGCACTAACTACATAGGCTCCCAATTCCCGGAAAACCTGGCAAGCTTCGGTCTTTCCAGAAGAGAGATCCCCTGTAATGGAAACTTTTAATAATTTTAACATTCTGCCCAATTTTTTCCAATTAAGATATTCACAGCTATAGGAACAGATAAGGTCATGGCTGATTCCATCTTCTCTCTCACTAGCATCTGCATCTCTTCTATTTCTTCTTGAGGAACCTCGAACAACAGTTCATCATGTATTTGTAATAGCATACGGCTCTTCATTTGCTTTTGTTGTATTGCTTTTGAAATATCTAGCATTGCAAGTTTTATCAATTCAGCGGCACTTCCTTGAATACGAGTATTTACAGCAAAACGCCCTGAAGCAGCTCTTGAGCCAGGAAATTCATTCCAACTATCGATAATTCTCTCTCGACCTAACATTGTAGTCACCTTTAAATCTTTAGCTGCTTGTTCTATAGTTTCTTCAACAAAACGAGCAACTGCGGGATAACGAGAGAAATATGCTTGAATCAACTCTTGAGCTTCGCCAACAGAAATTTTTAAAACTTTTGCCAAACCAAAAGCCTGTTGTCCATAAACGATACCAAAATTTACTGTCTTTGCCTGCATTCGTTGCTGTTTCAAAACCTGTTCTAAAGGCACATGAAACACTTGTGATGCGGTAAAGGCATGAATATCTTCTCCTGACTCAAAAGCAAATTTTAACGATTCATCTTGGCTTAAATGCGCTAAAAATCTTAACTCAATTTGAGAATAATCGGCAGATAAAAAATAACTATTTTTCTCAGCCAAACGAAAAGCCTTCCTAAGTAACATTCCTCGTTCCGATCTTATAGGAATATTTTGCAAATTAGGATCTCGACACGCCAATCTTCCTGTGACAGTTCCTGTCTGATCAAAAGAGGGGTGTATTCTTTGTGTATTGGGATCTACTTGTCTCGGTAATGCCTTTACATATGTGGATAATAATTTTTCAATAGTTCGGAAAGCTAAAATTTTTTCAATAACTTCATGCTCACTACGTAAAGCCTCTAGTACCTCTGCCCTTGTGGATTTTGCCTTATCTATAGGACGAAGACCTAATTCATTATATAAAATATCTGATAACTGTTTTGGTGATTTTATATTAAATGGCTTTCCAGAAAGATCATAGATCTCTTCTGTAAGTGTCGCTAACTCTGTTTCGAGGATGCCTTCTAAAATTGCTAGCTCCTCAACATCTAAAGGCATTCCTGCTCTTTCCATAGAAAAGAGAACCTTCTCCAAAGGCATTTCAATATCACTTAAGATATGACCTAAATTCTTGCGGTTTATTCCTTCTAAAATAGACTCTTTTAATGTAGGGAGGTGGGCAACAAGCTCGCCAAAATATTGCTCAGGTTGTTCTGGTAAACGACCTATAGGCAGTCCCAAATTTCCCCATTCCTTAGCAAACCGATGGGCGTTTTCTGTAAATCCATGGTTTACTAAAAGAGATTGAAAGGAAGTCCTTCCTCCTCCGTTTGTCAAATGCTCAGCTAAAGCTAGATCACAAGAAATTTCTCGAATCACAATGCCTGCATTTAGAAGAGCGTGGCAATCTCGTTTTATATTATAACCATAGAAAGCAAGATCCTTTCTTAAAAAAAATTCTTTTAAAAGAGTAATGATCTCTGGGGATTCCTTCCCTAGGCGAATAAAAAACACCCCTGAACCTTGAGTTAAAGCCAAACCCGCAAGTTCCAAAGAAGGAAGATAGTTTCCTGTATAAGCTGCAGCAAAGGCAATGCTACCCTCTTGCAGAAGCTTTAAAACATTTGTTACGCTCTCGACATCTTCGAGTATCTGTACATCAACTGTAGACACTTTTGTTTGCTTGGACGGCACAAGAGTTTTAAATCCTTGTTGTATATAAAAGTGTATGAGTTTTTCTTCATCAGAGAGATGTTGTGGGAAAGTTAGTGACTGTATTGGCAAAGGAATCGGGATACTATAATCTAAGAGAGCTAGCTTTTTACTAAGCTCTAAAGTGTCTCGCCGTTCACTCAGCATTGTTTGACTTAATCCTTTAACCTCTTCTAAATTTTCTAAAAGTCCTTCAACACTTCCAAATTGTTTAAGAAGCGCTGTGGCTTTTTTAGGCCCACAACCTGGAAGGCCAGGAATGTTATCAGAAGAGTCTCCAACTAATGCGAGATAATCTGGAATGTTCCTAGGAGGAATTCCATAACGGTCTACCACCTCTTGAATCCCTATAATCCCTTGATCTGTCCAAGGATTCCATGCTACAACATGATCATCGACAAGCTGTAACAAATCTTTATCTGCGGTGCATACACAAACTTCATAATTCTCCTGAATCGCCTGCTTAGCAATACTTGCAATGACATCGTCAGCCTCTACCGATTCTTTTTCTAAATAAGCTAATCCTATTAAAGAGCAATACTCTTTAACTAAAGCAATTTGTGAGGGGATATCTTCAAATTTTTTCTGCCGGTTACTTTTGTAATCAGCATAGATCTCCTGACGGCTTTGTTTATTATTGGGCCCGTCAAAAACGGCTACCATGTGTTCTGGGGAGAATTCTTTAATAAGCTTATTTAAAGAACGAATAAATCCAAAAACTGCTTGTGTTGCTTTTCCTTGAGGATTTTTCATTTCTGGCAAACCAAAGTATGCACGAAAGATAAATCCCGAAGCATCTAAAACGAACAGTTTTTTCATTGCGCTTTCCCTTTACTTAAGACCACTTTACAATGCTAAGTAGGGAGGTTTGTATGCAGCATCGTGGGATAAAGGCATAACTTCATGTTTAATCTTACCTGTAACTAATGGGCTTCTAGCTAGAGCCATAGCCATCCGTTTCCACCAACCCTCACCACCAGCGCCAACAACTCTATAGTTATCTTCAATCTTGCAAACAGCAACGATATCTTGAAGCACTTGTTCTTTAGTCGCGCCTACAACATCAATATATCCTTCTTGTTTGGCTTTCTCTGGTGAAAAAATACGTGCTCCAAGCGTATGTACTAACTTTTCTTTAGTGATCAGAGGACGGTTTTGTGTAACTATATCTACAAATTCTCCGTAAAGAAAATTAAGAGTAGCTTGTCGTTCTTCTCTATCATGAGAAGTCCACGGTGTATAAGGGTTCATTGGAGCCTTATCTTTTCCAGATGTCAGTAGCTCACTCTCAACTCCGTACCGATTTAAACCTTCTTTTACATTGAAGAACGGCCCTGAACGCACTCCGACAGAACCAATAAGAGATGAGGAGGTGGCATAAATTTTATTTGCAGCACATGATACATAATAACCGCCTGAAGCACAGAGACCATTAACATAAATATAAATGGGATATCCTTTACGTTCTTTCCAAAAGCGAAGCATGGAGTAAATTCTATCGATCTCAAAAATCTCTCCTCCTGGGCAATCCATATCAATAACAATACCCTTCACACGTTCTTTAAGGGGAGCTTTTTCAAATCCTTCTAAAATATTTTGAACGGTTTTTGCGGTGTTTTTTGAGGAAGCAATCACATCTTTCATTTCAATAACAGCAATAACAGGAGCTGTTTTCCCTAGATCTTTTATCTCTCCTTCAGCGTCTGGCAGACTAACGAAAATAGCATCCCCTGTTCCTAAGGCTGAATTAATGAGTGCGAATATAACGACGAAAGCAAGAACAACTCCGCAACACAGTCCTACTATTGACAAAAAACCTTTGGATATGAATTGCCACAACGTTTTCATAATGACCTGTAAATTTTAATGAATTCTAAAATAGATAAAATAAGGGATGAGTAGAAAAGCTTAAAGATGAAAATGTAAATTTCACATTCTCACCAATTATAAAACAATGTTTTTCTACTAATCTAGAGAACAGCTACTTCTTCTTGTTCGACAGATTCATGAGTTTCGCGTACTATTGAGGGGGAGGGTACAGCAGCAGGTCCTTCTTCCAGGGTTTCTGCAGCGTGGGAGGCCTTAGAGTAGTACTCTTTACCGATATAAGCAACCACAGCAATCCAAACGACCATAATGATGAGTAGAACTAGGGCAATGACATTCAAACTTGCTGCAACAGAAGAGAAGATAACCAGCAGCCCCTGATAAATTAAAGATCCCCCTGACTTTCCTATTCTGGAAACGACACCATCAATAGCGGCTTTCCCATAGTTTTTATCATCTGCAGACAGTGGAATAAAAGCCATTTCTTTGGTTTGATCAAAGAAAGTAAATTTGGTCCCACGAGACAAGATATTTTGCATCCCCCCAGTCCACGCAGCTAACGCAAGAGGAGTCATTCCAAGGATACCCCCGAAAATAGAGATATCTTTTTTTGCAGCAAAAATAGTTCCGAAAAATAATAGCCCCGAGAACAACATTACCAGCGGGGTGATTAAAGCACCGACAGTCCATCCCCATTTACGGATGCACTGCCCTGTAAGAAGAATGGCTGCCAGTACAGAAACGACACCAATTAGGGTGGTAATTCTGCTCATATACCCATTGAATTCTACATGGGAACTATAAATTTGGCTGACTTGATCCTTCCAAACGACTTCAAATAGATGGATAACTAGGTTATAGGATAAGACAATAATAGCGAGTCCTAGTAGGTAACGAGACTGAATGAGATGTATAAAGAGGTTTTTAGCTTTTGCTTTAGGTTTTTTCTTCGCCCTAACACTAGCTACACTCTCTTCCATAGAGGTCTGTCTAGACGGGGGGATCGAGGTAGCAATGGTCAAATGATGAATACGCCTATATAGCCAGATCATAATCAAACCAGAACAGGTGATCAGCAACGTCAGGTTGAGCATTACAGAGTGCCAAGAATCACATGCGAAGGAATAAGCAATAAATGTTTGTTTCCCCATCCAATAGGAAATCTCCCCCGCGCATATTGATGAGAAGTTTAATCCTGTGTTGATAAGAGCGTAAAAACGGCCTGCCTCAGAGATTGTAGTAATTTGATTGGCTAATCCCCAGAATAACATAGAAAGAACGACCGAACTCCATAGTTCTGACATTACGTAATAGATACTGTAACTCCAATAACGGACCATTACAACAAAACCACGAAGGCCCTGAGGTAGGAGCTCTTGTAATTTATCAGCAAGAGAATCCAGATGCAGAACATCGCCCATAGGATAAATTACTGAGGCAAACAAGAAAAAAAAACCAAGAAATGCGGCCATAAAGCAATAAAAAACGGTATCCCGGGGATACCGACTGCCTAACCATCCATAAACCATCGTAACAATAACAGCTCCCGGGACAATTCCCCAAACCTTAAGGAAGGGGATAACTTCTGCCCCAGCATCGGAACCGACAATTACCAAGGTGTCTTTCATATTTTTCAGCAAGCAATAGTTAAAGCCGACAAAAAATGCTAGTAGAAATAAAGGAATAAATTTAGAAAATTCTGATTTATAAACAGGACAAAGATATGCCCGCAGCCTTGAAAAGGGTTTCACTTCTGATGACTGCATAAACTCCTTCCCAACTTTATGGCGCATAAAGACTTATAGACATTCGGTTTACACCCAAGAGACGTCGCATGCTTGTAGTCCCTATAATACTGGTTACTTAGCAAACGGCAAGGCATAAATTAACGATCATGATAAAAAGAGACTCCATTTTACTTAAACCTGTCGTAAAGTTCAAGCGGTTACTAGACAAACTTACAATCTTTGCTGACAACACTTTTTCTTATTAAAATTAGCGTAGGAACTGTTTTTTATAATCCATGATTCTCTCAAGAAAATAGAGAAAACCGAGAGCTACTAAAGGAACTAGCCCAGTCCAGGGAATGTAACCTCCCGCTGTCACCCCTAATAAAATAATAAATTGAACTACTGTGAAGATTTTTCCCCAAAACAAAGAGCCGTAATCGTAGCCTTTCCATCCATTGACTAAAGAAAGGTAACAGACGAAGATAATAAGAAAGATGTCTCGAGCACAAATGAAAAAGAGGTGAGCCATGGACAAGGATCCTTCTATATAGAGCACCGTAATACAGACAAAGACAAAGATTTTATCTGTAATAGGGTCTAGAATTGATCCTAAACGACTTGTTGCTTTATAACGACGAGCAAGATAGCCATCCAAGACATCGCTTAGCATAGCTCCAACAATAGCAAGTAAGCGGATATGCAATTTTTCTTGGCAGAAGTATAGCGCTAGCCACAAACGTGATAGAGAAAGTAGGTTGCAAAATTGTCTCATAATTTTGGCTAACTAGTACGATCCTTTTATAGGAACCTTATAATTAGACCCCATTATAGAGCATGCTAAATCTACAAACAAGCATAGAGTTCGCTCACACGGGTTCTTGTCTTGGGGCTGTTGAGCTCTACATTGACATATATTAGGCTTTCTTTAAAAAGAAGAAGAAAAAAGGAGCGAACTACAACTAGCTTGCGTTAGTCAAGGTAGAGGTGTTCGGAAAGAGAGGGATTCGAACCCTCGGTACCCTTTAGGGGTACGCGTCCTTAGCAGGGACGTACTTTCGACCACTCAGTCATCTTTCCTTATTGGTTCATCACAGCCTAACATTGGATTTTAATCTGACCGTTCTTGTTAAAATAGGTTAGCTGTCAAAATGAAAAATGTCAACTTACGCGAATCTAAGAAGAAAAAAGGGACGAAACCTATTAGAATTTGCCTCTAAAAGCTATTCCAGATCTCTAAGATTTCTATACGGGGTCTGGGTAGTCCTTGGAAAATCTCGCTGAGTAACTAGCACTTGAGGGATATATACTAGATAACATAACCTACCTAGAAGAATCTAAAACTGCCACGAATTACCAAAGTTCGACTCCGATGGATACGTCTGCTACCGTTCCTCTCCCCTCACCCCCTCATTCGAAAGAATCAGAAATGATAGTCTTAGGATGTATGCTAACGGGGGTACATTATCTCAATCTTGCGGCTAACCAGCTTTATGAAGAAGATTTTTATTACCTTGAACATAAAATTATTTTCCGAGTCCTACAAGATGCCTTTAAGCAAGATAAGCCCATAGATGTGCACTTAGCTGGAGAAGAGCTGAAACGACGCAATCAGATTACTGTTATTGGAGGCCCTCCCTATCTAATTACTTTAGCTGAATTCGCAGGTACAGCAGCCTATCTTGAAGAATATGTGGAAATTATCCGATCCAAGTCCATCCTCAGGAAGATGATTTCCACAGCAAAAGAAATCGAAAAAAAGGCTTTAGAGGAGCCAAAAAACGTTACGGAAGCTTTAGATGAAGCTCAGAATTCTTTTTTCAAAATCAGCCAGTCGTCATCAGTAAGTCAGTACACTTTAGTTGCTGACAGGTTACGCGGATTAACAACAACTACAGATAAGCCCTACCTCGTACAATTACAGGAAAGACAAGAATTATTTTTACAGAATGCTCAGGGAGATGGCAAATCATTCTTTTCTGGCATTTCCACACATTTTATTGATTTAGACCAGCTAATTCATGGGTTTTCTCCTTCTAATTTGATGATCCTAGCTGCGCGTCCTGCTATGGGGAAAACAGCACTTGCTTTGAACATCGCAGAGAATCTTTGTTTTCAAAGCCACCTTCCTATTGGAATTTTTTCTTTAGAGATGACAGTTGATCAACTCATTCATCGCATGATTTGCTCGCGATCTGAGGTTGAATCTAAAAAAATCTCTTTAGGCGACCTCTCTGGACATGACTTTCAAAGAATTGTCTCAGTGATCAATGAAATGCAGGAACACACTCTGCTGATTGATGATCAGCCTGGGTTAAAAGTTTCTGATCTACGAGCTCGAGCTCGTAGAATGAAAGAAAGCTATGATATTCAATTTCTAGTTATTGATTATTTACAATTACTTTCTGGCTCTGGGACCCTGCGTTCTATAGAAAGTCGTCAAACAGAAATTTCAGAGATTTCTAGAATGTTGAAGACCCTTGCCCGGGAGTTAAACATTCCTATCCTTTGTCTTTCGCAGCTTTCTCGAAAAGTTGAGGATCGTGCAAATCATCGTCCTATGATGAGCGACCTTCGGGAAAGCGGAAGTATTGAGCAGGATTCGGATTTAGTGATGTTCTTGCTTCGTAGAGAATATTATGATCCCAATGATAAACCTGGCACTGCGGAACTTATTATAGCAAAAAACCGTCATGGTTCTATAGGTTCTGTCCCTCTAGTTTTTGAAAAAGAACTGGCACGTTTTCGTAATTATTCTGCTTTTGAATGTATCAGCTAGTTCGTTCGCAGTTCTAACAAGGGCTAAGTGTATCAGACAATCCGATTTGTCTTAAAACCCAGGAATCAGTATAGTTGTTTGATCGGCTGAGGATAGCACAATGTCTGTAGAAGAATAGCGTGAGCGTTCTATTGCAGCAGGGTTCGGCTGAACAAATTCAAACTTCGGTTTGAATTTGAAGAATCTTCGTCACTTACGACGAAGGAGCATATCAAATCGATACGTTAACCATAAAGAAATTATGTCATCTGTTAAGAAAAAACGAAGACTCAAGATCGCCAAGCACAAGCGTAAAAAAAGACGTCGTAGAGATCGTCATAAAAATAAGTAGTTTTTAATAACGTATGTGGACTCACCCAATTACTTACGATGTGATTGTAGTGGGAGCTGGGCATGCGGGTTGTGAGGCGGCATATTGTTCTGCAAAGATGGGCGCTTCCGTTCTTATGCTCACCTCTAATTTAGATACTATTGCTAAGTTAAGTTGCAATCCTGCCGTTGGCGGTATTGGCAAAGGCCATATTGTTCGAGAGATCGATGCTCTTGGCGGTATCATGGCGGAAGTCACAGATCAATCTGGCATACAATTCCGTATTCTCAACCAGACTAAGGGGCCTGCTGTCCGAGCTCCACGAGCTCAGGTAGATAAGCAGCTTTATCACATCCATATGAAACGTCTTTTGGAGAATACTCCAGGCCTTCATATGATGCAAGGCACCGTAGAATCTCTATTAGATAAAGAAGGCGCGATTTCTGGGGTTACGACCAAGGAAGGTTTGGTATACTTAGGAAAAACCGTAGTGCTCTCCTCTGGAACATTCATGCGTGGCCTAATTCATATTGGGGATCGTAATTTCTCTGGGGGACGTTTAGGTGATCCTTCATCGCAAGGTCTATCAGAAAACCTTAAAAAACAGGGCTTCCCTATAAGCAGACTAAAAACTGGAACCCCTCCCCGTCTATTAGCTTCTTCTATAGATTTTTCTTGTATGGAAGAGCAACCTGGAGATCGGGGTGTTGGTTTTGTACATAGAAGCGAGCCTTTTCAACCTCCTTTACCACAACTGTCTTGTTTCATTACTCACACCACGGTAAAAACTAAGGAGATCATTGCGGCCAACCTACACCGTTCCGCCCTTTATGGAGGTCGAATTGAAGGCGTAGGTCCCCGTTATTGTCCTTCTATAGAAGATAAGGTTGTAAAATTCTCGGACAAAGAACGTCACCACGTCTTTCTAGAACCAGAAGGGCTTCATACCCAAGAGATCTACGCTAATGGATTATCTACCTCTATGCCTTTTGACGTACAATACGATATGATCCATTCGGTACGCGGATTAGAAAATGCAATTATCACCCGGCCAGCCTATGCCATAGAATACGACTATATTCACGGTAACGTGATCCACCCCACATTGGAAAGCAAGCTTATAGAAGGTCTCTTTTTATGTGGGCAAATTAATGGCACTACAGGTTATGAAGAAGCTGCAGCACAGGGGTTGGTTGCAGGAATTAATGCTGTAAACAAGGTACTTAATAGGCCTCCATTCATCCCTTCACGCCAAGAATCCTACATCGGTGTAATGTTAGATGATCTCACGACGCAGATTTTGGATGAACCTTACCGTATGTTTACAGGAAGAGCAGAACACCGACTCATATTAAGACAAGATAATGCGTGTGCGCGCCTATCACACTATGGCTATGAATTGGGGTTACTATCAGAAGAACGTTATCAGTTTGTCAAACAGCATAATCAACTAGTAGAAGAAGAAAAGGCTCGTTTCCAAAAGACATTTAGAAAGTATGGAGATTCTGTAGTATCTTTAGCAAAAGCACTATGTCGTCCTGAAGTTTCTTATGACATGCTTAGAGAAGCATTTCCCAATGATGTTCGTGATTTAGGAGCAATTCTCAATGCATCTCTAGAAATGGAAATCAAATATTCTGGATATATAGATCGCCAGAAAATTCTGATTCAGAGTTTAGAAAAAGCAGAATCTTTACTAATTCCAGAAGACTTAGATTATAAGCAAATAAGAGCCTTAAGTTTAGAAGCTCAAGAGAAATTAGCGAAATTTACCCCCCGAACTCTCGGTTCTGCATCCAGAATATCGGGCATAGCTTCTGCTGATATTCAAGTTTTGATGGTAGCTTTAAAAAAACATGTCCATCACTAACTGTATTTTCCTAGATCTACGAGGACATTCGATTCTTCAGCAACTGCAAATCGAAGAGGCTTTACTAAGAGTTTCGAATCAAAATTTTTGTATTATAAATGCGGATGTTGAGGACGCAATAGTTTTAGGAATTTCCAGAAACTTGAGTCAAGACGTTCACATTTCACGAGCACGAGCAAACAATATTCCGATAATACGTCGCTATAGCGGAGGGGGTACGGTATTCATAGATTCTAATACCCTGATGGTATCTTGGATTATGAACAGTCTAGAAGCCTGTATTCAACCCGAGGCAGTATTAGCATGGACGTATGAGGTCTATAGTCCACTACTTCCTAATACCTTTTCTATTCGCGAAAACGACTATGTTCTTGGCCATAAGAAAATAGGAGGTAATGCACAATATATTCAAAGGTATCGCTGGGTACATCACACGACATTTTTGTGGGATATAGACATAGATAGGTTGTCATACTACCTACCCATTCCCCAAAAGCAACCCCCCTACCGTAACCAGCGCTCTCACAAAGAGTTTTTGACTACGTTACGTCCGTGGTTTCCCTGTCACGATTATTTTTTTGAAAGTATCAAAGCATCTGGCAATTTATTGTTTACTTGGCAAGAATTTCTTGGTAATGAATTAGAAGAAATTCTTGCCCAACCTCATCGCAAAGCTACTACAGTACTAAATTAAAGAAGTTGGTTAAGAAGCATTGACAATTTCTATCTTATTGAAGAAGTAGGCGATCTCGATAGCAGCGTTCTCTAAACTATCAGATCCATGAACAGCATTAATCCCTATAGATTCCCCAAATTTAGCTCGGATAGTTCCTGCAGCCGCTTCTTCAGGATTTGTAGCACCCATAAGCGCACGATTGCGGGTAACGGCATTCGCACCTTCTAACACTAAAACTACGATAGGGCCCGACATCATAAAATTCACAAGTTCTTGGAAAAAAGGACGCTCTTTATGAACAGAATAAAACCCCTCAGCTTCAGTTTGAGATAGATGCATCATTTTCATAGCAGCTATACGTAAGCCAGATTGTTCAAAAATAGATAAGATTTCTCCAATATGAGCTTTGCTAACCGAATCTGGTTTAATAATGGATAGCGTTTGTTCCATGGTGTACACACATCTCCTTTAAATGAAATCATTTTATTTTAGGAGAAGTATAGCATGATCTTTAGGAAAGTCTAGTCCTTGTTCGCTTCTGAAAAATTCTTTTTGAGAGCAATAGGAAGGATATCCGTTAAAGAAGACCCCTCTGGGAGATCTTTAATTGCCTCTGCAATCATACGCTCCGCAGCAATTTTTGAATAACCCAAAGCCGCTAAAGCCTGGATGCCTTCCTCAAAGCAAGAAGAGACCCTATGTGTTCGACTTGTCTCAGCTTTGGAGTCTAAAGGAAGTAGGTCTGGTAATTTTTGTTTAAGCTCGACCATGAGCTTTTCAGCAGTTTTTTTCCCAATTCCTGATACAGAAGATAAGGCACGGATATCTTCAGACCGAACTACAGAACATAGTATCTTTAAAGGTAGGGCACTAAGAATTGCCAAGGCTAGTTTGGGTCCTATTCCAGAAAAAGAAATTAAAATACGAAAACATTCTCGCTCTTCTCGAGAATGAAACCCATAAAGCAGGTGTTCAGTTTCACGGAATATAACGTGAGTAAATACTAGAAAATCTTGATGTAAAGCTCTGATGCATTCTACTGCCCAACGTTCTGTGATAGCAATGTGGTAGCCAATACCTTGGCATTCTATAACAATCGCACTAGTATTCACATAGGTAAGTGTTCCACGAATATAGTCGTACATCTTATTTCACTCCACAAAGAGGACTACGCAATACATGAGTATGACATATAGCAAGTGCAAAGGCATCAGCAATATCTTCATTAGATGGGTCTAAAATATCAGGAAGATTTAACATCTTGCTCACCATCACCTGGACCTGTCTTTTACTAGCGTGTCCTTTACCAACTACTGCTTTCTTTGCAAGATTGGGGGCATATTCAAAAATCGGGATGTTACGCAGAGCTGAGGCAAGTAAAATAATTCCTCGTGCCATTGCTAATTTCATAGTACTTTGAGGATTCCTATTTACAAACTGAGTTTCTAGAACCATGGCATTGGGTTGTGTATCATCCAACACTCCTGAGAGTTCTTCAAACAAAGCCTTATAGCGCATAGGAAGTGGAACTTTAGGAGATAAACGAATTGCACCATAACTATAAGGCCGCACTTGATAGCGATGTTCTAGAGCAATAATGGCATATCCTGCAACTATAGTTCCTGGATCCACCCCTATAATCAATTCTGACACGATATTTATTCCCGAGACACTTTGAAATTATTCTCTTTAAAATATGATCCTAACCTAGATCACCACTTCTAAAGTAATTAATTCTAGGTTTCTATGGAACATTTCCCTCTATTTAAAAAACAGTGATTTTACTACGCAGAAATTCTAGCTACCTAAAGATTTAGATTCTGAGAATAACCAGTCTGCTTCACACTCAAGTTCTTTCCCTAAGAGTCCTTTCAGATGATCTAACTTCATATTTGAAGGCATAGCAACATCCATCTGTTTATGTAGATCCCGAAGCTGACAATATTGATCTTCAACAATATCTTGGAGTAGGGCAACTGTCTTTTTTTTCTCAGCTAGATCGGTTTGAACCTCTGTTAACTTTTCAACAGAACAAACTTCGGAATTAGTTTGGGATCCTTCTTGTTGCTTTAATTTTTCTCGCAACTTAGCAATCTCTAAATGATATGTTTTTATATAAAGATCTTTTTCTTGCTGCAAAGTAATAAGACTTTTCTTTAACTGTTTGATCTCTGCGTATGGGGCATAAGATTTCTCTTCTTCTATCTCTATAGAAGGGGCTCCCTGTTGTGAAATATGACGCTGTAGTTGTTCTTCCAGTTGTTTGATTTTATGCTCATAGCATAAACGACGCCCCTCACTAATTTCTGTTTGCTGTACACTTTGAAGAAGTTCTTTTTTTATCTCATCGATAACGTCATTTTGATGTCGAATTTGTTGCAATTTTTCAGCAAGGCGATTTTGCAACCAATGATTTTCTCCTTGTAGTTTTTCTATCTCCTGATCTTTAGCTTCCTGACGACGGATATATTCTTCTTCTAAAGCAGATAGCTGTTCCTTATACTGGAAGTTGATACGTTCATTCTCCTGATCACAAGAGTCTTGCGTTTCCTTCTGCAATGAAGCCAACTTTCCACTCATTCTGCTACAGACCCCTGAAAGAATACTGCAGACCTGCTCCCACTCCATAATATCAGAATCCTTCCAACGACAAAGCAAACGCAGCATGGAACGAGAACACGAATTGTAATAGTGGGGGGATGATGAACTGGGCGATCGTAGCGAAGATAGATGCAGCTTAAGTATAGATAAGAGCCGCACAGGTTACCTCTAAAGTTAGTCTAATCAATTTATCCTATAACATACGACTGAGTTCTTGTCCTAATTCGTCATAAGTTACTTTTAAAAAGACAGGAAACTTAGCAAGACAACTCTACTTAAATTGAAAAACTTAGAAAATTGCTCAGAACAAGACTCGAACTTGCACGGGCCTACGCCCAAGGGATTTTAAGTCCCTAGTGTCTACCATTCCACCATCTGAGCACAAAAGACAATTCTCTGCTTAGAGAAGCCTTCAATTAAAAGGCATGTTCTTTAAAGAGGATCTTTTTTCTATAAGGATAGAAAACTAAAGAACATCTTAACACAGGGATTTTTCTAGATCAATGATTTTTCGCATTACCAAAGGACACGCCTTAAGCTAACTTGAACTTAAAACATGCCTCTGAAAATTACTATTCTTCTTCTGTAGCAGAAGATGTTTCAGGTAAGAACATTGCAGAAGCATCTTCTTCTACTGCAAAAGAGACTGGGGAGGGTTCATCCTCTGTCTCAGGAAAATGCATAGCATCATCTGCAGACAATAAAGCATTTATGACTTCGCTGCTTTCCCGAACCAAAGCTTGTAATGACTCGTTAAGATCTGCGGAAGTAACTATTGGATCTACAACAGTTTGAGAAATTACTTCTGATATCAACTTTGCTGGAGGCGGGAGCAAGGAAAATTTCTTCTGCTCAACAATTTCATTCTCTTGAGATTCTTCCCAAAGTTCTTCTTTAACAGTATCCAAGATTTCTTGCGATGCGCCAGCCACTTCGGCAATTTCTTTGTGATTTCTACGACGACTTAGCTTTTTCTTCTCTTTCCACTTCTCACCTTTAAAGGAATCCTTTCTCGTCTCTTTCTTTTCCTTTTTACTAGGAGGTGCTGGTTCTGTTCCTTCTTCGGGACTATCAGCAAGCTTCTCATCAATAAAAGGTTGTGGAGTGGACTTGGTTAATTTAATTAGTGCTTCTCTACCACCAGCTATCTTGACTCCACGATCTAAACCGACTGCTTTCAAATTGATTTTAGTATCACGGACTTCCATAACCTCGTAGTCTCCAGCAGGGACTAAAAAAGGTTTACTGTGATCACAGTTTCGGAAAAAACAAATATTTCCTAAAGAAATAACTTCTATAGCTTCAACCATAAAAGGATCTTGTGAAAGATGTTTTGTATTCCTTACCGACAATTTATACCCCTCTCGAGAGGTAATTACAGTTTCTATGACAGGGTCTCTTGTAAAATACACGTAATTATAACCTTTTATTTAGAGTTTTTTGCTACATACTCTAATAAATCTACTATGCGCGTAGCATATCCTATTTCGTTATCATACCACGCAACTAGCTTGAAGAACCGATCATTCAAAGCGATACCAGCTAGAGCATCAAATATAGAGGAGTACTCAGATCCTATAAAATCTGAAGAAACAACCTGCTCATCTGTATAATCCAAAATTCCTTTTAAATCACTTTCTGAAGCCTGTTTCATAGCTTTGCAAATGTCATCATAAGTCGCAGATCTATCTAATCTGACAGTCAAATCAACTACAGACACGTCTTCGACAGGAACCCGGAAGGCCATACCCGTTAATTTTCCCTTTAATTCAGGAAGACATAGAGTTACAGCTTTTGCAGCTCCAGTTGAGGCGGGAATAATATTTTGCAAACATCCACGTCCTCCTCTCCAATCTTTCTTAGAAGGTCCATCAACAACTAGTTGAGTAGCAGTAGCAGCATGAACTGTTGTCATCAAACCTTCTGTAATTCCAAAATTATCCAATAAAACTTTAGCAAGAGGAGCTAAACAATTTGTAGTGCAAGAAGCATTCGATATAACAAGGTCTTTTTCTGGATCGAAAGTATTGTGGTTCACTCCCATAACAAAAGTAGGAATATCACCTTTTCCAGGAGCTGAAATTAATACTCGTTTAGCCCCAGATTGAAGATGTTTCTCAGCATCTTCTTTTTTTGTGAAGAGTCCAGTACACTCAATAACGAGATCAACGCCTAAGTCTTTCCAGGGAAGATTTTGAACATTACGTTCTGACAAAAATTTAATTTTTCGCTGTCCAAGAACAAGGTGGTCCTCCTCACAATGCACATCTCCAGGGAAACGTCCATGTGTAGAGTCAAATTTGAAGAGATACGTAAGGGTATCTCCAGGAACAAGATCATTAATAGCGAGGACTTCCAATGAAGAGTTTCTTTTCAAGATTTGCCTTAAAACTAAACGACCAATGCGTCCAAAACCATTAATTACAACTTTCATTGCCTATCCTTAAAATTCGATAAATTGGAAATTTATTAGCTTTAGCTAGCTAAAAACTCTATAATACACTTTTGAGCATTATCACCAATTCTATTTTGTAGTTTTAAAATACGCGTGTAACCACCTTTTCTTTCTACAAAACGATTCCCCAACTCATCGAATAACTTATTCACAACCAAGCGATCTACATTATATACAGAGGTGTCTCCACCTTTAGCTTGTCGAGCTTCTTTGCTTGTTAATTTGTTGTACCTTATCATAAGCCGTCCACTCGCTATACGTCGTGCTGCTAAGGAGTTTTTCTTAGCTAAGGTAATCATTTTATCAGCATATCGGCGTAGTTCTTTAGCTTTAGGCAATGTAGTCTCTATTCTTTCATAATGAATTAAAGACTTTAACATATTAGCTAACATACAACGATTATGCGAGGAAGTACGGCCAACTCTAAATTTTTTTCTAGCGTGTTGCATTACTTACTATCCCTTTGTATTTTTAGCCCGAATCTTTTCGGCATACCACTTCATTTTTTCTTTTACATTATCTAAACCTACACCAAATTGCGCTAGGTCCATTCCCAATTCAAGCTTCATTTCTTTCAGTTTATTCTTGATCTCACAAAGTGATTTCTTTCCAAAATTCCTAAACTGTAGCAATCGAGGTTCAGGCATGATAACAAGTTCACCAATAGTCTCAATATTTGCATTAGACAAACAATTTGTTGATCTTACTGAAAGTTCGATTTCATTAATTCCTAAAATCAACTTATGAAGAATATCGTCTTTGTTTTCTTTTTCAATAGAAATAGCTTCTTCAAATACAATTTTCTTCTCATCCATATTTTCAAAAATAGAAAAGTGCTTAGTCAAAATTTGAGTTGAAAAAGCTAAAGCTTCTTTAGGAGAAACTCTTCCATCTGTTTCAACAACTAAAACCAAACGATCGAAATCTGTATCTTGACCAACACGTGTATCTTCTACAAAGTAATTCACTAAAGTGACAGGAGAAAAAGCGGCGTCCAAAACAATTTCATAAACACCCTTATCTTCTAAAATAATCCTTTCGGAAGGCGTATAGCCTCTACCAAAAGCAACTCGCAAAACTACTTCCAACTGTATGGGTTGGGTAACAGTAAAAATGACTTGGTTTGGATTAACAGCTTCAAAGTCGCCTTCTTGCAATAAATCTTGCAAAGTAACTTCTTTTTGGCCATTAGCTGCGGCTAAATCAGAAGCATCTATAGAAATTGAAGCTCGCAATACTTGGGTTGTTCTTCCCAAAGAACTATCCTGCATTGGGTACTTTTTTAATAGGGCTCCTTTTAAATTCAGAATGATGTTAGTTACATCCTCAACAACCCCTTCGATCGCCATGTATTCATGAAGTACGCCTGTCATAGCAAACGAAATAATTGCTGGGGCTTCTAAACCAATGAGCAAAGCTCGTCTTAGGGCATTCCCTAGAGTATGACCCATTCCTCTTTCTAAAGGCTCAGCAATAAAGCGAGCATATTTATCTATTGGAAGCCCTTCAACAGGCAACATTTTAACTGCTTCAGGCAGTTCAAACTTATCATAAAGTAAATTGTGTGCGTTATCTGACATCCCTTTCTCCTTACCCTAAAACTACACTCTGCGCCTTTTTCTTGGCCGACAACCATTATGAGGAACAGGAGTTTCGTCACGGATGACAGAAACTACTAAACCAGCAGATATCAAAGCACGGACAGCAGACTCTCTTCCAGCTCCAGTACCCTTTAAACAAACCTCTACTTCCTTTAAACCAGAGTTCATGGCAGTTTTAGCAGCATCTTGAGCTGCTACAGTGGCAGCAAAGGCTGAAGATTTTCTCGAACCAGAATATCCTACTTTACCTGCTGATGCCCAAGAAATCACATTACCAGCAGGATCTGTTATCGATACTATTGTATTGTTAAAGGTAGCTTTAACATGCACAACACCTGAAGGAATATTTTTTAGTTGTTTTCTTTTTACGCTCTTTTTTGCCTGCGCTTGATTTTTAACCAAAACACGACTCCTAATTAAAAATTATTTCTTCTTACCTGCAACTGTTTTTCTTTTACCTTTTCGAGTGCGCGAATTAGTCTTTGTGCGCTGTCCTCTTACTGGTAAGGAAAGTCGATGTCTCTGACCTCGATAAGAGTGGACGGCAATCAATCTTTTAATGTCTGATTGAACACGACGTCGCAAATCGCCTTCTACCGTATATTCTGATTGCAAAAGCGAGTTCAGTCGTCCCACTTCTTCTTCAGTTAATTCAGAGGCCCTTGCCTCAGGATTTAACTTTAACTTTTTAATAATCTCATCAGAACGAGCTGATCCTATTCCATAAATATATGTCAGACTTATTTTTAACTTTTTCTTTGCAGGAATATCAATTCCAATGATGCGTGGCATACGTTGGGCCTCCCTTAAAATAGTATAAGCATCTTAGGTCAAAAATTGTTATTTTTCAATGTCTTCCTTTCGTCCGTTCTGTTTTCAGCACGCCATCGTAGCGACGCATTAACAAAAAGGCATCAACCTGCTTCATTGTATCTAAAACGACTCCTACAACGATCAGCATTGCAGTACCGCCTAAGAAATAACTTACATTAGAATCCACACGAAGTAGATAACCTAAAAGTGAAGGCAATATCGCGATCGCCGCTAAAAATAGCGCTCCCAAAAGGGTCACACGATTCATTGTATACTCTAAATAATGTTGCGTAGGTTTTCCCTGACGTATACCAGGAATAAACGCATTATTTTTTTTCATTTCAGAGGCAATTTGCTCTGGATGAAACTGTGTAGCTGTCCAGAAGTATGTAAAAAATATAATGAGCAACACGTAGCATATAGAATATACTAAACTCCCTGGAGCAAGTAAAGTTGCTATATGCTTCATCCATGAAGACTCTGATGCAATAAATTGTCCTATAGTTGCTGGAAACATGAGGAGTGAAGAGGCAAAAATAACAGGGATTACACCAGCATAGTTAACTTTTAAAGGAAGATAGGACCCTCCTCCAGGGACTTCTCTTCTTCCAATTACTCTTCGAGCATACTGAACAGGGATTTTTCTAACTCCCTCGATAATCAGAATCGTAGTAATAAGGACGAAAACAAAAACAAGAGCAAGGATTAAAATTGAAATTAGACCTAAATCAGAAGCATCTTGAGATCCT
Source organism: Candidatus Chlamydia corallus (assembly GCF_002817655.1). Taxonomy (NCBI): domain Bacteria; kingdom Pseudomonadati; phylum Chlamydiota; class Chlamydiia; order Chlamydiales; family Chlamydiaceae; genus Chlamydia; species Candidatus Chlamydia corallus. The sequence goes on along the minus strand of NZ_NWQK01000002.1, from coordinate 189,669 downwards.
AAATTTAACTTATTAAGAATAGACCCTAATACAGAAGGAAACGAGGATAGAATTCCAAGAGCAATAATTAAACTTATCCCGTTCCCAATACCCTTATCAGAAATCTGTTCACCAATCCACATTAACAGGAGGGTTCCTGTAGTCATCACTACAACTGTTGTAATATAAAAAATCCAGGGGGCTCCAAATAACTTGTAGGACAATAAAGTGGGCAGAACAACCCCTGGAATCGTTAGATTCATTCTAAGAGCAAACTTAGCAAACAATAGGGATTGTATTACAGCTAAGGCAACAGTAAATAAACGTGTAAGTCTGCCAATCCTACGCTTTCCTTGATCAGGAGACTCTCGCATTTCTCTTTGGAGTGCGGGCATAAATACGAGAAAAAGTTGGACGATAATTGAAGCCGAGATGTAAGGAACCACACCCAATGCAATTACCGTCATCTGGGCAAAAGCCCCTCCAGAAAAAATATCTGCTAATTGAAATAAATTTTGACCTGATCCCAATAATTGCTTGAAATAAGCTACAGCTAATTCGCCATTAATCCCTGGAACAGGAATAAATACACCAACTCTACAGGCCGCAAGCAAAGCAAAAGTATAAAACAACTTTCGTCGCAATTCGGTAATCAGAAAAAACTGTCTCAATGTGGTCATATAGGGCCTAAACAATCTTATTTTTTAAGCAATGCCTAGCAAATTTTGTACCCCTTGCGATAGTACTACAGCGGCATCTTGCCATACGAAAGTCTTTTCTAGATCTCCTTTGAGAATTACTTTTACTCGCACAGCTTGTTTAGCAATTGCTCTCTTTGCTTTTAAAGCATCTAAAGTAATTGCTTCTCCTTCTTGGAAGAGCTCAGCTAAACGTCCTGTAGTAATTTCTTCAACGCATTTATCAAAACGTTTATGAGAAAATCCTCGTGTAGGGACTCTTCTATACAAAGGAACTCCCCCTCCCTCATAACCGAAACGACGTTTATACCCAGAACGGCTACCATCTCCTTTATGACCACGACCACTAGTTTTCCCGTGACCAGAAGAAGGACCTCGACCTAATAATTTTTTTCTTCGTTTGCGCTCAGAAATATCAAATAATGATTCTAGTTTAATCATTTATAGCTGCTCCTCTTCTTAATAGATCCTTACGCGGGCTCAGTTCTGTAAGAGCTTTAAATGCGGCTTTCACTTGATTCATGGGATTATTAGATCCAAAACTTTTAGCTACAATATCTTTAATACCAGCCATTTCTAAGATCAAACGAATACGAGAACCAGCAACAATTCCAGTCCCAGGTCTTGCTGGTTTTAACAACAACTGAGCTCCATCATGATGAACAAGTACTTCATGAGGGATAGAACCATTCTCTAAGGCTTCTATCTTCATTAAATTTTTTTTTGCAGCTTCACCACCCTTGCGAATAGCGTCTGTTAATTCATTCGCTTTAGCAAAACCATAACCTAAGCGACCCTTGCCATCTCCTACTAAAATCAAAGCAGAAAAACTGAATTTCCGTCCTCCTTTGACGACTTTAGAGCAACGGTTAACAACAAGAACTTTCTCTTCTAATTGATCTTCTTTATGAGAATTCTTTGATAGCGACATCTCTTCTTAAACCTTCATTAAAACTGTAAACCACCTTCTCTAGCCCCATCAGCTACCATAGAGACAATTCCATGGTACTTAAAAGGTCCGCGATCGAAAACAACTCGATCTAGTTGAAGGTTTTTTCCCAATTCAGCAATTTGGGTTCCTAATACCTTAGCAACCTCTTGGTTTTTTTTAGTCAAACCTTGACTCTTATTTAATTTTGATAGAGTGGAAACGGAAGCTAATGTCTTGCCGATAGAATCATCTATCAACTGTACATAAATATGTTTATTTGTTTTCACTACGGATAAACGAGGCTTTGTAGAGGAACCTCTTAATACTTTACGCACTCGTAAAGCCCTTCGCGTTTTCATTAATGACTTTTTACATAATGAACTTTCCATAACCCCCCGACCTATTTTTTGCCTGTTTTTGCAGCTTTACCCGCTTTACGACGGACATATTCATTTTCATAACGAATTCCTTTACCTTTATAGGGTTCAGGAGGACGTTTGGCACGAATATTTGCAGCAAATTCACCAACTAATTGCTTATCAAGCCCTTTCACTGAAATAAGGGTGTTTTTTTCAACTGATACCTGAAGAGTCGGTGGAATAGGAATTTTTGTAGGATGGGAAACCCCAATCGAGAGATCCAAAAATGCACCTTGAACAGAGGCTCTGAAACCCACTCCAATCATTTCTAAACGCTTTTCAAACCCTATATGAACACCTTGAACCATATTTGAAATTAGTGCCCAGTATAAACCTTGCATACAGCTAGGCCTATCAACAACATGGGGAGCTGCATGTACAAATATGCCTTTATCTTTTAAGGTGATTGTTACTTCCTTAACTAGTTGTTGCGTTAACGATCCTTTAGGACCCTTTACAATAATTTGATCATTTTGAATCGAAACTTCTACTCCTTGAGGGAGCATAATAGGTTCTCGAGCCTTACGAGACATGCTTTACCGTCCTATAATTAATCCTGTTACCAAACCAAACAGAGCAATTCGCCCCCAATATTCTTAGATCTGGCTAGAGAACCTTCCATAACTCCCTGAGAAGTCGAGAGGACTGAAATTCCCATATTTCCAAATACATAAGGGATTTTCGCAACCGATACATATACTCTTCGAGAGGGCTTGGATACCCGTTTCAGTTGGTGTATTACTGGTTTACGATCATCGGAATATTGCAAAAACACACGCATAGCGCGCTTACGGTTTTCTTCCTTTACTAAATAATGAGCCAGAAAACCTTTATGCTTAAGGATTTTTACAATAGCCTCTCGCATTTTACTGTGCTCTACGTCTACATACAGATGTTCTGCCATCAAAGCATTACGAATTCGTGTTAATAAATCTGCTATAGAATCACTTGTCATGCCCATACGGATCCTTTTTCCTCTTTATTGAGCTTTCTTAAATCGCAAACCCATCAACTCTAACAGAGTAATGCACTCATCATCTGTTTGCGCAGTAGTTACCCATGTGATATTTAATCCCTGTGTGCGCTTTACACGATCTAAATTAACTTCTGGGAAGATTTGTTGATCATCTAATCCTACAGAATAACACCCCCTTCCGTCTCCTTTATTAGAGAAGCCGCGAAAGTCGCGAATCCGTGGAGAAACAATATTACAGAAACGATCCATAAAATCGTACATACGAATTTCACGAAGAGTAACTTTGGCACCGATTCCTTGACCTTCTCGCAATTTAAAACCAGCAATAGAATTTCGAGCTTTCGTCACTAAAGGTTTTTGCCCAGAGATCATAGTCAATTCTTCTAAGTGAGCTTGGAATAAATTTTTATCTTTAGCAGCTTCAGCAAGTCCCATACTTAAGACAATTTTTTTAAGAACAGGAACTTGCATTTTGTTTGCATATCCAAACTTTTCAAACAAAGATTTGCGAATTTCTTCGGTATAGAATTTTTTTAACCTACTCATATTAGCCTTTCTTTCCTCTTACCAGACGATACAGCTGAGATGTTCCGTCAGGGCGTTTCTGCCACAACTCTCGCCCTTGTTCAGTCACTTTGACAGAGAGCTTCGCGGGTTCACCAGTTATGCTTAAACGTACATTAGAAATATGGACAGGAGTCTCTATACTAATACGTTTACCTTTAGGATTTTGCTGACTACGCTTTATATTTTTTATGCGAATGTTTACACCTTCGACAACTACCTTATCTTCAGTCAAAGAAAGGACTTTTCCTTCTTTTCCTTTATCGTTACCAGCTAATATAAATACCTTATCACCAATACGAATGTTTTGTCTTTTCATAACTTCCTTCTCCTTAAATTACTTCAGGAGCTAGAGAACTAATTTTTATAAAGCCTCTGTCTCGAATTTCTCGAGCTACGGGGCCAAAAATCCTTGTCCCTTTAGGATTTCCTTTATCATCGATAAGCACACAGCTATTTGTATCAAATTTTAAAGTGGATCCATCTTTTCTTGTAATATGTCGACGAGTACGCACGATCACAGCTTTGATAACGTCTCCCTTTTTTATAGAACTATTAGGTTCGACATCTCTAACTGAACATACAATTACATCTCCGACGGTAGCATAACGTCTACGAGAACCGCCAAGAACCTTGAAGCATTTTACTTTTTTAGCTCCAGTATTATCGGCAACTTTTAACTGACTTTCTTGCTGAATCATAATCTTTATCTACCTAATGTTGCTAACCTACACGCCAACATGTTCTATAACACGCCATCTTTTAAGCTTAGACAAAGGTCGTGTCTCTTGAATTTTAACTTTATCTCCCTCAGAAATTTTTAAATCAGTGTGAGCATAATATTTCTTTGAACTCCTCACTACTTTAAGATACTGAGGATGAGAAAATATCCTTTCTACTCGAACAACGACTGTTTTTTCCATTTTTGACGAGACAACAATACCAATCTTAACTTTTCTAGAGCCTCTTGGTTCACTAGCCATGGAGTTTACCTTTTCTTTCTTGTTTTATTGTTAGAGCTCGAGCAATATTTTTCTTATGCATAGAAAACATATGAACCTTTACAGCTTTGTTCTGTAATAAACTTTCTGCTCTTAAAGCAAACAAAGCCTTTTTGTTCCCGTGAATATACGCATCCAAATCGTCTTCGCTTTTTTCTCTTAACTGTGCCAATAAATCCTTCTTAGCAGCCATGTTTTACACCCTTTCTACTCGCTTAACAAAACGTGTTTTTATTCCTAGTTTGGCAGCAGCTCTTCGGAGAGCGTCTTGAGCGTCTTCTTTAGAAACATTCGCTACTTCAAACAATATACGTCCCGGGCGAACTACTGCTACCCAATGATCTGGGGCCCCTTTACCTTTACCCATACGAGTTTCTGCAGGCTTTTTTGTTACACTTTTATCGGGGAAAATACGAATCCATACTTTTCCTCGACGTTTTAAATATCTATTAATCGCAACCCTGCAGGCTTCAATTTGACGACTAGTAACCCAGCCACGCTCAAGAGTTTGCATCGCATATTCTCCAAAGTCTACAAATGTAGCTCCTTTACTTAATCCTGCAAACTGTCCTTTTTGTTGCTTACGAAATTTGGTTCGTTTAGGCATCAACATAATAACTCACACATCCTTATTTACAACTTTAAGCAGCTGCAGAGGGTACTGCAGGGTTGTTAGCAGTTGTAGGCGAATTCTCTCCAAGATTAATCCAAACTTTTATACCAATAATTCCGTAGGTAGTTTCTGCACAAGCTGTAGCATAATCAATGTCAGCTCTTAACGTATGTAGGGGTACACGACCATTTTTATACCATTCGGAACGAGCAATCTCGGCTCCTGCTAACCTTCCTGAAACTTGGATTTTTACACCAATAGCTCCAGCATCCATTACTGATTGCATTGCCTTTTTCATAGCCCGTCTGAAAGAGACACGGCGTTCGATTTGTCTTGCAATGTTATCAGCTACTAATTTTGCATTTAGTTCGGGGCGTTTAATTTCTGCGATTTCTAACCAGACTTCTTTTCCAGTAAGAGCTTTAAGTTCTTCTTTAAGCAGATCAACTTCAGCCCCCTTCTTTCCAATAACTAACCCAGGACGGGCGGTTTGGATAGTAACTTCAATTTTACCACTCATACGACGGACAACAAATCCAGCAGCGCCTTGACATGAGGGCTTTTTTCTTAAAAATTCTCGGATTTTTACATCCTCTATAAGAAATTTACCAAATTCTTGCTTATTTCCATACCAAAGAGAACGCCATTTTTTTGTAACCGCTGTACGAAACCCAATTGGACAACCTTTCTGACCCATGATTCTTCTTCCCTCTTACCGTTCCTTCTCACCAACAATAACAGTCAAGTGACTGGTACGTTTTAAAATAGGAGAGCGTCCTCCTCTACTTTTTGATTTAGATCGCTTGTAGACAGGTCCAGCATCTACTCGAACTTCGATAATACTTAAATTTTCACGCTTTACATTTTCATGTAACTCAGCATTAGCTACGGCGCTATTTAAAACCTTTTTTAAACATCTTCCAGCTTTCAATTGAGAAAATGCCAGCTGTTCCTCTGCTTCTTGAACACTCAGATTTCTCATAAGCCCAGCGGCTAATCTAGCTTTACGAGGTTGTACCCGAATATATCGGGCGATCGCTTTAAACATCCTAAGCCTCCTTTAGACTTACCCTTTCTTCACAGGATGACTTTTAAATATCCTTGTGGGAGAAAATTCTCCTAATTTATGACCCACCATAGTTTCTGAAACAAATACGGTTAGAAATTTTTTCCCATTATGAACTTCAAACGTATGGCCAATCATTTCAGGAGTAATCATTGAACGACGAGACCATGTTTTGATAGGAGTTTTCTTTTCCTCTATGTTCATTGCACGCACTTTCTTTAGGAGGTGGTGATCAACAAACGGACCTTTTCTTAATGATCTACTCATAATCCTTATTTCCTACGATCTTTAACAATCCATTTATTACTTTTACGTTTGTCACGTGTTTTTAATCCCTTTGTAACCTTACCCCAAGGTGTACGTGGAATATATCCGTTATGACGTCCCTCTCCACCTCCGTGGGGATGATCCACGGGGTTCATTGCAGTACCACGGACCGTAGGACGGATTCCCATCCAACGTTTCCTTCCAGCCTTGCCCTCTACACGTAGGTTGTGATCGGCATTTGAAACTGCACCAATGGTAGCTCTGCACCCCTCATTTAACATACGAAACTCACCAGAGGGCATCTTTAAAGTAACATACCCTGGAGATTTAGCTATAACTTGAGCAGCTAATCCAGCAGACCTTACAAGCTTTCCACCTGAAGAAGGTCGCATTTCGATATTATGAACAGACAATCCTAGCGGTATACTTTTTAAGGTCATACAACATCCAGGCTTAAAGGGGCTTCCTTCGCCTGAAACAACAACATCGCCTCTTTGGATCCCCTTGGGGGCAAGAATATAGCGTTTTTCTCCGTCTTCGTAACTTAAAAGAGCAATGTAGGCAGAACGATTAGGATCATATTCCACAGTAACCACTTTTGCAGTGATCCCGTCTTTATTACGCTTGAAATCAATCACCCTGTACAATTGTTTTGCGCCTCCGCCACGATGACGGCAGGATATATGGCCCAAATTATCTCTCCCACCAGAACTCTTCTTAAAGAAAGAGAGCTTTTTATTAGGACGAAGACTTCTTTTAGACTTCGTCCCGCGCAACTCACCACGCGTTGTTAACTCATCAAAAGCGGGAAGAACTAATTGTCTAGTTCCTGGAGTTACTGGTTTAAATTTTTTAAACATGCTGTTTATCTCTCTAATAAATTATCCGACAGAGTGTCCTTGATAGAAAGTCACAATTGCTTTCCTAAATCCTGAGGTTTTCCCTTTACGACGCCCTCGAAACATACGAGCGGGCTGAGGTTTTACATTTATAGTGTTTACACTCTTTACTTTTACATTTTTATCAGCGTAAATTGCTTCTAAAGCCTTGGCAATTGACGGCTTTGTTGCATCATGAGAGACTATAAAAACAAATTTAGGGTCCTTACAAAAACTTCCCCTTTTCTTTCCCTCTCCACTTCCAGCACTTAAATGCTCTAACATTTTAGCTTTTTCTGTTACGTAGTGACGCTTAATTACATCGTAAGGATCTTTCATATCCTAAAATTCCTTCTTAATCTTTCGTTTCAGAAACAAGACGTTCAATAAGTTGCTCCAAAGCTTTTGTAGAAATAACAATATTATGAGCAGAGGCTAGGTCATACCCATTAATATTAATTCCATAGACAAAACCTTGAACTGCAGTGAGATTACGCAAACTTAATCTTAAACTTTCATTCTTTTCTATATGATCTAGGTGATCAATAAATAAAATGCTACGACACTCAATATTGCAATCTTTTAAAAATTTTAATGCTCTTTGAGTTTTAGGAGCTGTTAAAGCACCTACAAATACTGCGTCGTCAACAACAGTTAACTTGTTTGTTTGAATTTTTTGAGCCAATAAAAGCCTAATTGCAGCTTTTCTTTCTTTGCGATTTATACGCACGTGTTGATTAAATTTAGGCTTAGGCCCAAAAACAATCCCTCCTCCACGAAACTGAGGAGAGGCTAAAGATCCCTGACGAGCATTACCTGTTCCTTTTTGTTTGAAGGGCTTTTTCGTAGAGTGACTCACTTCAGAACGATTTCTAGTGCATGCAGACCATTGTCTTTTATTGGCACGAATAGCAACAATATAATCCTTAACCAACTGAAGGCCATCGCCTTCATCTGCAAACAAGGAGTCTACTACTTCAACCTCACCTACTTTATTTCCTGAAAAATCAAATTTTGATAATAAAACCATTAAGCCCTCTCTGCATCACCCCTGTCCTTACCTAAGCTCTAGAAGAATGTTTCACTATAACAACAGAGCCTCGCGCTCCAGGAATGGCACCTTTAACCAGCAGCACTTTTTTTTCTAAATCTACTTTTATTACTTCTAAATTTTTTATAGTAACGTTCTCTGCGCCCATATGACTAGGACGCTTGCTTCCTGGGAAACAACGTCCAGGAGTCGATCGCATTCCTATAGAACCTGCGTGACGATGAAACCCAGATCCATGACTTCCTGGGCCGCCACGAAAACCAAACTTTTTCATGACACCCTGAAAACCTTTTCCTTTTGAAACTCCACGAACATCAACCGCGGAAACATCTTCGAAAACTTCTAATCCAAAAGCATCCCCTAAAGACACTCCCTCAAGAGCCTTCTCAGAAGTTCGGACTTCTTTAAGAAAACGAAAAACTCGACCACCTGCTTTACGCAAATGTCCGAGTTTAGGCTTACTAAAACGTTTTGCAATTGTTTGAGGAGAAGCACTTACTTCTTCGGCGCCCATTTGCAAAGAAAAATATCCATCGTTTTCTTTAATTTTGATCTGAGTCACAACATTAGGCTCAACGCGAATTACTGAGCAAGCGACCAAGGATCCGTCTTTATCAAAGACATGAATCATCCCTTCTTTTTTTCCCATCACACTAATATGAGACCGCATAAACCTATATCCATTCACAATAATGATTTGCTTTCCTCTTAGAAGAACAAAGAAACAAATCTGCTTAGTATTTTACTTATCGAATTCTCTAAAAAGAAAAGGAGTTTTTTCCTTAAGAAAATAAAGGGACAGGTTATCAGAGGGGAAAGATTTTTACAATAGGAAAAGTACTCTAGGTACTAAGAACTCAAAGATAAAAGATTCTGAGGAAATTCTTATTTATAGAAATAAAAAGTCGCTTCCAAAAAATTTTTTAGAAGCGACTTCTTTAAAATAAAGATTAAATTAGGTTACCCTTTCGATTTTGTTTTCTGCCATAGGCCGTACAAACCCACTGCCGAAGAAACTGCCGTCAAGGCTCCAGAAATTGCAGCGCCACAAGCAACTGTAATCGGTAAAGGAATAAGTTTGATTGCATCGACTACTAACTCTAGTCCTTTTTCAATCATAGTCAAAATAGCTTTTTTTACAGAAGCTGTATGCTCTTTACGTAATGCTCTTTCCGCACTTAAAAGTGTCTCACTATTCAGAACCTCTTCGTCTATTTTTAGTTTAGAATTTTGATTAAGATGGAGAGATTCCTGAGCGCGTTTATACATACGTTGTTCTAAAACTAATCCGCAACCAGCGCCAACAACTCCTGCTATATGATTGATTGTCATAACTCCAGCAACAGCGGTCCCAAAGTGACTCGATGTCGTTTTATCTAAGAATGGCTTTGCAGTCAGCTTATTGATTAACATTAATGGACGTAAAACACCAAAGGTTGTCGAGTATGTCGTTGCAGAGACGACCGAACAAGCTTCTTGAGACGTAGCCCACAGGTAATCCCCTCGATTTAATAGCATTTCATTATACTTTTTAGGAGCTTCTTTCTCCGCTATGCCTTTTCCCCCTAAATGCCAAGCTTGACGTGCATATTGGTAACACTTCTGGCTTGAATTAAAGATAACTGGAACAACTCCATTCAATACATTGCCTAAAGCAACAACTTCTCGAGTCGTTTTCAATATACTCTGAGCGCTTTTCGCAGAGGTTAACGCATCTCCTGCAGATCCTGTTTCTTCGAGCACTCCTACAGCACAATCTGAAACAGCCTTGCTTAACTTAAAACATTTATCTAAACTTTTTGTTGTCCCGACAAACTTTGCGAGCCTATTCTCGGGGTTTATAAAAAATTGTTTAAAACAATAAATTCCTTTTTCAACAATGCGCTGACGGGTTTGTTGTTCTTTGGCAACGGGAAGCAACATTCTACTTGATGCGCTTCCTGCTAATCTAATTGCGGTAGTCGCCATTTTTACCTCCTTACAAGGCTTTAAAAAAAAGCAGAATTTATAATAACACAAAACGGCTTAATTTAGTTTAAATGCTATAAATAAAAAATCTGTTGTAAATCTAATTATTTAAAGTAAAAACTATTTTTATTTTTGCCGCTGGATAGCCATTTAAAAAGGATTTTGAATTCATAGAACCCTTTCCTTCTACCTGCACTTCATGCAGGACAACAGCTCCCTTAGAACAGGCAACAGCAAGCTCCTGCTTGTCTGTCACAACAATAGTTCCAGGTGGTCCATATCCTCCCTCTTCTGCTAAAAGAGAGGCCTTACGAATCATCAAGCGCTTCGGCGCTTTCTCAGAGAAAGAGAAAAAGGTCCAGGCTCCTGGAGCTGGCGTGACTCCGCGTATATGGGCATAAGTTTCTTTAGCAGATTTATCCCACGGAATCTGTCCTTCTTCCTTAGATAACTTTGGTGCTATTGTCGCTAAACTAGCGTTTTGACTGACGAGTTGCAGCTGACCCGCCTCAATTTCCTGTAAAGTCTTTATTAGTACTCCCGCACCCTGTGATGCAAGGATCTCCGCCAATTCTCCTGAAGTCATATCAGGATTTATAGGCACATGAGTGGTATTTGCCATGTCGCCTGTATCCATGCCCGCATCCATACGAATGACAGTATTTCCAGACTCAATAGCTCCTTCCATAATACAGCGTTGTATGGGGGCTGCTCCCCGATAAGCGGGCAAGAGGCCTGCATGCAGATTGTAACAACCATAGCGAGGAATATCGAGTACTACCTGACGAAGAATAGCTCCGTAGGCAACAACAATAAAGAGATCGGCATTAAATGCGCGAAGCTCTTCAATAAATTGAGGATCCGAGGCCTTGCTAGGTTGGAGTAGTGGTATACCATAAGTTAAGGCTATAGTTTTTACAGGAGAAGGAACGAGCTGTGCCGATCTTTTTTGAGGTTTATCGACTCGGGTAACAACAGCTAAAATTTGGATTTTGCGATTCAATAGATCTTCCAAAACAGTGGCTGCAAATATGGGCGTGCCAAAATAGACAACCTTAAGATTCAATCAAAGCTCCTTCTCTGTCTATACTTTCTTCTTCAAGCGCTTGCTTATCTATGCTTCGCTCGATACCTCGTTTACTAGGACGTTGACAAAATTCAATGAAATTTTTTACTTCTGGAATATTTCCAAATTCTTCTAGAGTATCTTCTAGGGATTCAAAAAAACATCCATCAGCACGATAGATCTTTTTAAATGCCTTAATAAGAGCCAATCGGGTAACAAAAGGCACTTGTCTACGTTGTAGTCCCACTTTATTAATACCTGCAAGTTGGTAAGGGTTCCCACTTCCGATTGTATAAGGAGGCACATCACGACGAATTCCGCTCAAAGCCCCGACCATAGCATGAGCTCCGATGCGTACAAATTGATGCACACCAACCATACCGCCAAGAATAGCGTAATCACCGACTTGAACATGTCCTGCAAGTTGCGCATGATTACTTAAAACAACATTATTTCCAATAGTACAGTTGTGGGCAACATGAGCCCAGGGCATAATCAAACAATTGTTCCCGATAGAAACTGTTGTGCCTTCGAATGTTGAAGAGGTGATGATAGCGAATTCTCGAATTTCGCAATTTTCGCCAATAGTAACGTAAGTTTTCTCCCCTCGATACTTTAAATCTTGAGGCTTATTCCCAATCATTGCAGAGGGCCATATTGTAGTCCCCTTACCTATTGTTGTGTTTCCATCGATATATGCATAGGACTTAACAACAACGTTGTCACAAAGGGTTACCGTAGCTTTAATAACAACGTACGGTTCAATAACAACATCCTTTCCAATTTTAGCTCCTGGCTCGATAATTGCAGTTGGGTGAATGTCCGCCATGTTTCTCCGTGATTATATGGATTCCTTATCTACCAGAGCAAAGCTCAGCTCTGCTTCAGTGACTAGCTGTGAATCTACACGAGCCTGTGCCAGAGCTTTGCCTCCTTTCGATGATATTAAAGAAAAATCTGCATGCAAGGCAAGTACATCTCCAGGGCGAACAGCTTGACGAAATTTAGCTTTCTGTATCCCTAAAAATAATGCTATACGCTTATTCTTATCATCTTCTAGAACTAAGCCTATCAACACACCAGCAGCTTGGGCCAAAGCTTCTAGTATCAAGACTCCAGGCATAATAGGCGCGTTAGGAAAATGCCCTACAAAGAAAGGCTCGTTTATTGTTACATTTTTCTGTGCCGTGATACTACGCTTTTCGATGTCATAAGATAAAACTTTATCCACTAATAAAAAAGGATATCTGTGGGGGAGCAGGTCTAGTAATTCGCGTAATTTTATGACAGAAGGTTGATTCATCTACTCTTTCTTTATAGTTCTAGTGCTTCTAAAATTTTTTTACCAAAAGCAATATTGGAAGAATGCCCAGAGCCGACAGCGAATACATGTGCGACAAAAGGCCTTCCAACTAGGGAAAGATCTCCAATCAGATCCAGTATTTTATGTCTTACTGGCTCATCGGCAAATCTTAGTTGTCCTCTACTAATAATACCATCGTCCTTAAAAACTACAGCATTATCCAAACATCCCCCTCCAATTAACCCTTTTTCCATCAAAAAACATAACTCATTGTATAGAGCAAATGTTCTACAAGGAGCGATTTCCTGGCGAAAAGACTCTTCAGTAATCACCAAAGACTTATATTGAGTCCCTATTGTTGAGCTTTGAGGATAGTGCAACGTATAGGAAATTTTCAGTTCATCAGAGGGGAAGGCGGCTAAAAAAATATCCTGGTGTTGATAATATACAGGATGCGATAGTCTCGCAATGGAAACCTTATCTTCTTGTTCACAAATACCAGCTTCATCAATTAACTCAACAAAAACATTTGAGCTCCCATCACCTATAGGAATTTCCTCTCCACTACATTGTATAGTCACATTATCTATATTATTAGATCGCAATGCTGCCATAAGATGTTCGACAGTGGCGATTACAGTACTACCTCGAGATAATGTTGTACTTCTTCCTGTAGTATAGACATGATTTAATAAAGCAGGCACCTTTTGATCGCTCCCTGAGAGAGACGGTCGCTGAAAAACAATACCTGTATTTGCTTGTGCAGGCTGTAAAGTAAGGGTGGAAGACTTGCCCAAGTGGATTCCCACTCCAGAATAGCGAACTTCTCGCTTTAACGTTCTTTGAGTTCGTTCTAACATGTAAAAACCTGACAACGAGTCTCTGTATATTATCGAATTTCTTTTTTAGCAAGCAAGCGATATCCTAAGAATCCTCCTCCTAGATAACTGACTGCACAGAAGGCTATAAAAATCATAGGGAAATCTCCACAATAACCATAAAGCGTTTTATAGTTAAATAAAGGCAAAGAAGCTTGCAATACTCCTGAGGGAGCTTTAGCTTTTCTAGTATCACAAGGAAGAATTTTAAGCACTCTACCTAAAGAATCAACAGCCGCTGTAACACCAGTTTGACAGGCACGCACGCAAGGCATACCGAGTTCTTGATTTCTCAACATCCCATGAAGAAAATGTACTTGAGGGAGTCGTGATTTAGGATACCATCCATCATTAGTTAGGTTGACCAGGATTTCTGCATCCTGTTTTTTATAGGAGTGCAAACGAGAACCGAATGTCTCTTCATAGCAAATCGTTATACCTATACGAGGCAAGCCTGAAACCTGTAGGACTCCAGAACGTGTGCCAGGGAGTCTCTTGCATCCTAGGGCATATCTAGGAAACATTTTTTTACAAATGAATGATCCAAATTTACCTCCTGGTATATATTCTCCACCAGGCACAAGGATGCGCTTGTCATATCCTATTGAAACTCCTTCTTCTGGTATCAACTCAGCAGAGTTGTACCAATACAAAGAGGAATCTTTTTTTTCCCACCGTTCCAAGCCAATAATTACTGGACAATGAAAGTGTTGCGTAAGAGCCTTGGCCCAATCACTATTCGATAAAAACGCCTTACCTTCAGGAAGCGGCGCAAAAGAAGATAGTAAAGGCAAACAAGCTTCATAAGGATAGACTTTCTTATGTTTACCGAAAGGCACGACCACTTCTGGGAAAATAAGCAAATCTATGGGTTGTTGTATTAGGGATACTATCTCAAGGAGTTGTTCCCAGACGACTGTTGGGCATTTAAGTTTAGGTCGTACTGGAGGGTGTGCGGGCTGAACAACAGCGACACGCAGCTCCCTCTTTTCTTGTTGAAAAGCGTGTTTAAGATATTCATAATGAATACCCCCCAAAGCATAAGGCAAAAGAAGTGTCGTTAACCACAACATTTTAGCATGCGGTTTTTTCAATAGCAAAGCATAGAAGCTGATATTTACAGCTATGACAACAAAGCTTTGGCCTGCCCACCCTAAAAATCCACCAAACTGTCGTCCATAAGCACAGGCTGTCATAGGCCAACCTAGATAATCGAAAGACATTCCAGAAAAGATACCGTAAAATCGAATCATCTCAATCGCAACCCATACACCAGGAAGACTCCATAAAAAAGCTGTTTGTTTCTGACGCATGATTGTGCTTAGAAGACAGGAAAATCCTGAGAATAAAAGGGATAAAATAGTGATTAACGTGAACCATACAAAATAAATGAACTTGCCTATGTATTGATCGGAAAGCATCCAAGAAAAATGGATACCTTCTATTGTAAAGATCCAGAAAAAACACAATATAAACAGAGTGGGTAAGGAGAGGGAAGGCTTTTTTAAAGGTTCTAGACTATACCAAAAGAGTCCATAACCACAGGTTATTCCTAATATTGAAACGAATCGACTTAAATCTGGTTGGGCAAAAGCAAGAAGGAACCAAGAAACAACAAAACAAAAGATTCGTAGCACGTACTCTCCTTATTTATTCATGCCAAGCCGTGCTTGACGCCGTCGATCTGCTTCGTTATATCGACGTTTTTCTTCAGGAGTCTCTGGAACAATCTGATGGACAGGAATGGGTTGATTGTCCTCATTGACAGCAACAAAGGTAAAATATGCAGAGGTAATATGCCGGCGTTCCTGTTTATAAATATTTTCTGCCCACACTTTAACTCCCACTTCTAAGGATGTACGCCATGTTCTGTTTACCGCAGCTTTACAGATAAGATTTTCCCCCATGTATGCGGGAGCATAGAAGCGGAGAGCGTCAACAAAAGCAGTAACACAAACAGATTCTGTGTGTCGTTCTGCGACCACTAAGGCTAAACGATCGAGCAAACTCATTAGCAATCCCCCAAACACGGTATTATTAGCGTTCAGATCGTTAGGGAAAATTTTATAAATATGTCCGTCAATACAGCTAAACGAGACGGGTTTTTTCTTAAGCATCGCGGACTCTCTCGAAAAGATTTTAACAGGATACCCCTGGTTGCGATAGTATCGGTCAAGTCAAAGAAAATCAAGAGATTCCTAAGCAAGAAAAACCACGGCTTTTATTTTCTTAGCCTCTGCTGTTTTTGATTATTTTCTTAGAAAGCGAACGAATTACAATTCCATAAAAGGATTGTTCACTTGTGAAAATCCTGTGCCTTTTTGTCTATGTTTGATTTCATGACGGATAGAAAAAAGAAGGTCCGAATCAAAATCCATTTTTGATGCCCATTGAAGATAAGTAAGAGGAATTTCTGAAAAACAGCGTCCTTTGTGCTTCCCTAGAGGCATATATTTCATTTTGATAGGTTTAGCTAAAACCTGTTTCAGCTGTTCTAAGGTTCGGAAACGTTTACAAAGATGTTTAAAAATATTTATATTGATTTCCACATCTTTCATTGCACGATGATTGCCGTCATACGGAACATTAAAGTGTACTGCTAAGGATTCTAAAGAATTGTTAGGACTGTCTCCGTATTCTTTTGCTAATCGGAGGGTGTCGATAATGGTATATTTTGGAAGGAAGGTCTCTCCGATTCTTTCCATCTCTTGAGAGAGAACCTGCAAATCGAAACCCACGCTATGTCCTACAATATAGTCACCTTCTTTAAAGAAGGCTTTAATTTGAGGGAAAATTTCGGCAATTTTAGGTTGATCTCTCAACATAGCATTAGAAATATGGTGGACTCTCTGTGACTCAGCGGATACAACGCGTTCTGGGTTGACTAAAAATTCTATTGAATTAATTACGCTATCAAAAGTGAAGCGAACAGCAGCAATTTCAATAATACGATCTTTTTTTACATCTAGACCTGTCATTTCACAATCTAGGCAAGTAAAAACCGTATCTTTTAATAAAGTCATAATTTCCTTCTATTTCCTCTATATCTTTTGTTTGATATCCCTCGCTTCTATTCACCGAGTACAGGGATTTCTGTGTTTAGCTTTATATAGTGTATCTCTCCAAAAAGAAAAGCTTTCCACTACTGAAAACATATGTCATTCTATTTAGAATAGAACGTATACTGGTATTGCATAACTGCTCCCTCTTATCTTCTATGTATCAGTCAGTATGCGATAATATTACTGATAACAAGGACTGAGGCCCCACTATAATAATTTCTCTTTCGAAGTTTGTTAACATAGTAATATAGATATTGATTGCGTCACGAAATCGTGGTTTACGCAAGCGGTCTGCCCATTCAATACAAAGGACATCGCCTTCTTCTGCATCTTGAAAAATGTATTCCTGATTTTTCTGATCAATCCGGTAAAGATCATAGTGGCATAACCGCTGAGGTTCATTACCATAAACATGTAACATAGAGAATGAGGGACTAGCAACTTCTTCTGCAATAGTATCTCCAAGATATCCAGAGACTAGGCCGCGCACAAATTCTGTCTTACCAGCTCCATAATCACCAAATAAAAGCAGCACAGCTCCTGGCAAAAGGACCCGTCCTAACTCAGCTCCTAATAATAGAGTCTCCTCAGAAGAACGGCTTACTCTTCTGTATCTACCCATTGGCTAATGTACACGTGAAAGGCTGTATCGTCTGCTAAACTTTCTATAAATGCTGCAATCTTGTCTTCTACCAGTGCATCTTGCAAAAGAGAAAGGAAAGAACTTTCTAATTGAAACTTAGTTTGATTCTCCACTTCTTCCAAGGTCATAGGACGCAAGTAGCTAGAAATAAAATCCTCTAAAAGAGGCGGTAAACTGTGGAACAATTTACCTGTAATTGCTGAAGCAAACACTGTTTTTACAATAGGCTCTTTCGCAGGAGCTGCATATTCTTTTATCACATTAGGATCTTCAGAAACGAGGAAACGTTTGATTCGCACTCCACCCTGCTTTTCCATATTTTGGGGACAGGAAGATAGCCAGTCATAAATTGCGTCTTGAGGGTTAGCATAGACATTATCAGCGAACACTTTACCAGTAAATGGGCAAATATAGATACGCTTAGTATTCTCATTTACCTGTGGCTTTTCAGAAGAAATTTGAATTTCTGTTTCTCGCCAAATTTTTTTGTCCTTCTCGAGAATACGCACGGCATCTTCTGGAGTTTTAAAAATTATCTTGTCGCGAACAAAGACTACAGGACGAAGGCTTAAAGCCTGTTCCAGATAGAAAAGATACGTTGCCAACAATTCTGGTTTTTTTTGTTTTCCCAAAAACTGCAAAAGTTTTTGTTTGACTGCTCCAGAAATATCCATGCCTACCCTTTTTCAGCTAATGACTTAACGTGCTGAAGCAAACTCCCCATAAAAGGAATACCACCGAGTATGAGTTGTCTTACCTCACGTTAAATCAGCAATACTATCAGAGCTGAGAATTATGTTGAACATAAAGGTATCACAACAAGGTTCATCCAAAAAAATCGTTTGTTTTTCTTTAAAAAGTTTCTTAATTGTGTTTTTTATTATCTATAGTCTACAATTTTATGAAATGCAGCTATGGCGAAATCGGTAGACGCGCTAGATTCAGGTTCTAGTGAGCTTATGCTCATGGAAGTTCAAGTCTTCTTAGCTGCAAGGAAACAACAGGGACATCAATTCGATTTTTCGAGAAGGAAACTTATGGTAAAAATCATATCAAGTGAAAATTTTGACTCTTTTATTGCAACGGGATTGGTTCTCGTTGATTTCTTTGCAGAATGGTGTGGTCCTTGTCGGATGCTTACTCCTGTCTTAGAAAATCTTGCTGCAGAACTTCCTCATGTCACTATTGGGAAAATTAATATTGATGAGAATAACGGACCTGCAGAAAAGTACGAGGTCAGCTCGATTCCTACTACTATTCTTTTTAAGAATGGAAAAGAGGTTGCTCGAATCGTGGGTCTTAAAGATAAGGAATTTCTAACCAATCTTATCAATAAGCATGCATAAAAGTATGCTTTATCTTCCCACGGCATTAAGCTGTGGGATTCTTTTGTAATTCTATTGTTTCTTGCCTCACCACTTCATATAGAACGATCCCTACGCTGGTAGCCAAGTTTAAAGAACGAATTTCTTTTTGCATAGGAATGCGCAAGCAGTTTTTATGATATCTTTCTAAGATCTCTTTTGGAAGACCTTTCGATTCAGATCCAAAGACATAAGTCCCTAAAGAAGGCAGGGTGGCTGCACTATAGGATAGTGAACCTTTGGTAGAAAGACAGAAAATATAATCTTGAGGGACATCGTTTAGCGCTTCTTCTAGAGAATCTACTACTGTTAATTGAAGTTTTTCCCAGTAGTCCATTCCTGCACGTTTGACGAATTTATCAATCAAAGAAAAGCCCAGGGGCCGAACTAAAACCAGTTCTGCACCTAGGGCTACACACGTTCTGCCTATATTGCCAGTATTTTGTGGAATATCAGGGCAATAAAGAACTACTCTCATTCACTTTGATTTCCTTCCTGAGCAACAGCAGCAACTTCGTCTGCTGACGCCTGAATCAAATTAATTTCAAAGATTAATAAAGAGTTTGGCGGAAGTTGTCCCGCAGTTCCATAAGCAAGATCGGGATGGATGTAGAGAACTCGCGTTTCTCCTTCCTTCATCCCCTGCATACCTAAAGCAAAACCAGGAATAGTTTGGTTTAGGGGGAGCAAAATAGGCTCGGCGTTTCCTTCTGAACTGCTAAATACTTGCCCATTGATGAATGAACCCTTATAGTGCAGTAAAGCTGCGGGCTTGCCTGAAAGCACCTTCCCCATACCCTCTTTAATGATTTTGTATTGCAACTTACTCGGCTGGACCTCAACAACACCTTCATTCTTGCTATTTTCTTTTAAAAATTTTTCTGCCAATGAAAGATTTTCTTTTGATTTTTTTTCAAAAACTAACTTCTGTATTTCAGCCATTTTTTCTTCATACTCTGTTTCTGTTAAAGGAGCACTTTTACAAGCTAATTCCGCCTGCAATCCCCCCGCGACTTCCGCAATATCAAAAAACATATCTTCTGACTTGTGCAATTGCCTAGCTAATAAATGACCAAATGTTCTTGATAACTTTTGATTATCAGACAATTCTACATCGTCATTATTTTTATATTCTACTAGCGACCTTTGATCCTTGTCTTTATCCTTAGAACGTACGTCACAAGAAGCGATGGAGAATGCCACAGCTACTGTTGCTAAAACTAAATTCCACCGTCTGTTCATTTTTCTTCTCCTATCTTTCATCTTAAGGCAATGATTCTCCTATGCCCGAAGCAATTATAACTTATATCAAAAAGCTACCTTAATACTTAGCTCTTTTAATTGGGAAGACATAATTTCTGAGGGAGCATCCATCATAAGATCCGAGGCTTTCTGCGTTTTGGGAAAAGCGATGACTTCGCGAATACTTTCTGCTGCTGTTAAAACCATAATAAGTCGATCTAACCCCAAGGCAATCCCTAGATGTGGGGGGGTTCCAAAACTCAAAGCTTGTATAAAAAACCCAAATTTTTCTTGAATGCTTTCAGGACTCATTTTTAACAAAGTAAAGATTTTACTTTGTAAATCTGGATTATGAATCCTTTGAGATCCCGAAGCAATTTCATATCCATTTAAAACCAGGTCATAGCTTGAAGAACGCACGGCTAAAGGATCGGTTTCTAAAAGAGGAATATCCTCTTCCAAAGGGGCTGTAAACGGATGATGTTCTGCCAGAAGGTTTCCATCTTCTAAAGAGAAAAGAGGAAAATCTGTAATCCAAACAAAGCTATATTGATCATTGCTATATAATTTGCGTTCTTTTGCAATCAATCTACGCAAATGATCCAGACATTGATTAGTAACTGACTCGGGTGCTGCTATCAAGAACAAAATATCTTCATCTTTGGCATCAAAATAAGCAAACATTTCATAAAAAACTTCTTCAGCTATAAATTTAGCTATATTGGAAGCGACTTTTCCTTCCTGTTTTTTAATCCAAACAAGGCCCATAGCACCATAACGTTTTACAAACTCGGTATAACCATCGATTTGCCTACGGGATATATTTGCTCCACCAGGAACACAAAAACCTTTGACAACACCTCCACAAGCTAACTGGTCTAAGAAAATAGAGAACGAGGAGCGTTCAGCATAGTGTCGACAATCTCTTAATTTAAGATCGAATCTTAAATCTGGTTTGTCTGTGCCATAGGAATCCTTAGCTTCTTGGTAGGTCATTTTACGCAAAGGCAGGGAAATCTCTATACCTCGCGTAGCAAACACTGCTGACACTAATTTTTCTATGATCGGGAAGAGATCCTGAGTATCTCCAAAGCTCATCTCAATATCTATTTGGGCAAATTCGGGTTGACGATCTGCTCGTAAATCTTCGTCTCTAAAGCAGGTGGCAATTTGGAAATAACGATCTAGTCCTCCAATCATTAAAAGCTGCTTAAAAAGCTGTGGGGATTGCGGTAAAGCATAAAATTTCCCTGGATAGATTCTAGATGGAACAAGATAATCTCTAGCACCTTCAGGAGTAGATTTTCCTAATACAGGAGTCACGATTTCTGTGAATCCCTGAGTATCCATAAAGTGGCGACAAGCAAGCATGACCTGATGACGACAAATCAATCTTTCAATAATGTCTCCACGACGCATATCTAGATAACGATACTCTAAACGCAATTCCTCATTCACATTGATGTAGTCATCGGCAATTGAAAAAGGCAGGTTTTGTGACCTAGATAGCACTTCAAAGCTTGCAACTTCAATTTCAATATTTCCTGTTGCTAAATTAGGATTTTCCATTCCTGCAAGACGAGCACACACTTTTCCGCGCACAGAAAGAACCCATTCCGAACGTACAGCGTCCATACGTTGGTGTAGTTCTGGTTGTTGATCTTCACGACAAACAATTTGAGTTATTCCGAAACGATCTCGCAAATCTATGAAGACAACACCCCCATGATTACGATAACGGTGCACCCATCCTGCCAATTGAACACTCTCACCTATATGATTGCTTGTGAGTTCATTACAACGATGTGTTCTGTATTTCATATAACAACCTTTGCTCTACTTCTTCTTTTGATCCAGAGAATTCTTGACGCAGAGACATATTTTTAATAACTAACTGTTGAGAAATTAACTCTCGCTCACCGATTAGACAAACAAAAGAAACTTGTTCCGTACTTGCTACTTTTAAAGCTACTTTTAACTTTTTATGAGACCAATCAACTTCTGTAGGAATTCCTAATTGTCGCAAATGTTGTGACCATTCTAAGCAAAAATGATCAGCGCCTGGCTCCATAGGAATTAAACGCAGCTTATGAGGAAATTGTGCCTCTATACGCTTTTGAGCTAATAACGTTTGAATCACTCTTTCAAGGCCAATACCAAAGCCACACGCAGGAAGAGAAGGGCCTCCAAAAGCTGAAATCAAGCCATCGTAGCGCCCTCCACCCCCCAAAGCATAAGAATGCCCTTTAAATGTGGTGTTTGCTTCAAAGACTAAGTCAGAATAATAATCCAAACCACGTACTAAACGAGAATTTATAGTATAAGGAATTTCCAAAACTCTCAAAGCATCTAAAATTTCATTGAAATATTTAAGATCCTCATCGGAAACATAATCTAAAATTGGGGGTGCTTGACGGATAATTTCCTGATCTTCAGGCTCCTTTGAATCCAAAATACGCAAAATATTCGTAGAGAATCTCTGCTGACTTAATGTCGATAACTCACCCAAAGACTCTTTCAGGTAGGCGCGCAGGACTTTATCATATCGAAATCTTGCCTCACTACCTCCTAAAAAGTTGAGTTGAATTTGCATATGTTGTAGGCCCACACGATTGTAGAAATCCCAAAGCAAAGCAAGAACCTCCGCATCTCTTAAGGGGTGACGCACGCCAATAGCCTCAACACCAAACTGATGGTGTTGGCGATACCTACCCGCTTGCTGGCGTTCGTAGCGAAACATAGGAAGAATATAGTAAAATTTATTATCACTTCGATGAGAAGCCCCATGCTCAAGAAAAGAACGGACAACAGCGGCTGTCCCTTCAGGACGCAAAGTCATGGAGCGACCTTTTCTATCTAAAAAAGAATAGACTTCTTTCTTAACAACATCGCTCTCTTCTCCTACATGTAAAAATACTTCTGATTTTTCAAAAGTGGGAGTGCGAATTTCACAAAATCCATAAAGCGTACAAACCCTATGAATGACTTTCTCAACACTATGCCAAAGCGAAGTGTGTCGCCACAATTGTTTAGCATCCGCAAGATAAGGAAATATATCAAAGACCCCTTTGGGGAGAGTTGCAGTCACGTGATGTCTTCGCTCAATAATGATTATTTTTCTCAGATGATGGAATATCTAAAATTCAGTTAACTCCTTCCCTGCCCATGCCGAAGTTATTAGCGGTCAAACATTACCCTCTGATTCAATGAAGGACATTTAGCACGGACCTTGCTATAGATAATCCAGGAGCGCGCTTCGCGCACGACTGTGATTATATGTTAGCTTATGGTTTTTGTAACCAAGTATTGGAGAAAAACATGGAATAGGAATGCTATAGAATATTCTTAAAATTCTTTACTAAGAAGCGTGCTTACAAACTAAAACAACAGCTAATCCTGCTCTTTTCTAGCTCACCAAAACATTTTGCTTTGTTCTATTTTACATTCTTCGCTTCAGTCATCAAACCCATCCTTCATAATATACAAGGCAGTCGGGAGAAATAGGTTCGATAATTTCGTGTACAGGAAAAACATCCTGAGAAAAAAACAAATTATATTTTGCTCTAGTTGCTTTTAAAAGAATTGTATGAACATCGCTTTCCTTGTTAGGATTTCCCTCTATAGGGATGAGGAATACTCCTATCAAAGCAATTAACTTTTTCATTGCATGGACCCCCCAAAGTTAATCGTTTCACGATGAAACTTTCAAAGTTAGATCAGTAAAAATACGCTATTCTAGTATTTCTCATTTAATTAAAAATAACCAAGAAAAATGCATTATTAATGCATCTTTAGTCTCCCAACCTTAAACGATTCCCTCCTTGTTTTTTCATCCTTGATATGATAAGGTAGGCTTTTCTTCGCATTTCATTTCAGCGAAAAAGATTTTAAATGTGGAATTTTTACAGATGAACGTTTGGACTAAATTTTTCCAACCTCCAAAGCATATCAAAGAAATTGAAGACCCAGAAGTGGTCAAAAAAAGATACAAGTATTGGCGTATTCGTATTTTCTATAGCATGTTCACTGGTTATATTTTCTATTATTTCACCAGGAAAAGCTTTACCTTTGCTATGCCGACTTTGATTGCTGATTTGGGTTTTGATAAAGCCCAATTAGGAATCATAGGAAGTACTTTGTATTTCTCTTATGGCATTAGTAAATTTGTTAGCGGAGTAATGTCTGATCAATCGAATCCTAGGTATTTCATGGCTATAGGATTAATGATTACGGGTCTCACGAACATCTTTTTTGGGATGTCATCATCTATTGTGTTGTTTGCTCTTTGGTGGGGGTTGAACGGATGGTTCCAAGGATGGGGCTGGCCGCCCTGTGCTCGTCTACTCACACATTGGTACGCCAAAGCTGAACGCGGCACTTGGTGGAGTGTTTGGAGTACCTCGCACAATATTGGGGGAGCACTTATTCCTATCCTAACAGGATTCATTATTGATTATAGTGGATGGCGAGGAGCCATGTATGTGCCAGGAATTCTTTGTATTGGAATGGGTTTAGTTTTAATTAACCGTTTACGAGACACGCCTCAATCATTAGGGCTACCTCCTATAGAGAAGTATAGACATGATCCCCATCACAAACATGAGGAGAACACTTCTTCCTCAGAAACAACCGAAGAAACAGAGCGCGAACTATCCACCAGGGAAATTCTTTTTACTTACGTCCTCACAAACCAGTGGCTTTGGTTTTTAGCTGCAGCCTCATTTTTTATTTATATAGTACGTATGGCTGTCAATGACTGGAGTGCTTTGTTTCTTATTGAAACAAAACATTATGCCGCTGTGAAAGCCAATTTCTGTGTATCTTTATTTGAAATTGGCGGCTTATTCGGAATGCTGGTTGCTGGTTGGCTATCTGATAAGATTTCTAAGGGCAATCGTGGTCCTATGAATGTTATTTTTTCTTTAGGATTACTATTTGCTATTTTAGGAATGTGGTTCGGACGTGGTTATAATGAGTGGTGGGTTGATGGAACTTTACTTTTCATTATTGGTTTTTTCTTATACGGACCTCAAATGATGATTGGACTAGCGGCAGCAGAGCTATCTCATAAAAAAGCTGCTGGAACTGCTAGTGGGTTTACTGGATGGTTTGCTTATTTCGGAGCTACGTTTGCAGGTTATCCTTTAGGAAAGGTTGCTGATGTTTGGGGATGGAAAGGGTTTTTCATTGCCCTCTTAGTCTGTGCATCCATAGCTTTAATGCTCTTTTTACCAACTTGGAACGCTACGGAAAAAAACACTCGTAGTAAAGCCTAGCTGTTCTTGAGGATTTTTTTTGACCTGGGTACCTCTTCACTGTCATTCTCAATATTCTGTTCTTGATGCAATGAGCTCCATCAAAGATTTTGTTGCAAAAGGGCAGGAATTTGAAATTCCTGCTCTGGCTCTAACAGACCACGGAAATCTTTATGGAGCTGTTGATTTTTATAAAGAATGCGCTCAAAAAGGCATTAAGCCTATTATTGGCTGCGAGTGTTATATTGCTCCTGGATCTCGTTTTGATAAAAAAAAAGAGAAGCGCAGCCGAGCGGCACACCATCTCATCTTATTATGTAAAAATGAACAAGGGTATCGCAACCTTTGTGTTTTAACCTCCCTAGCATTTACAGAGGGTTTCTATTACTTTCCCCGGATAGATAAGGATCTTCTGAAACAATACTCCGAGGGTTTAATCTGTCTATCTGGTTGTTTATCTAGTTCTGTATCGGAAGCTGCCTTAAAATCTCAGGAAGCTCTTGTTCTTGAATTGCAATGGTTTCAAGACCTATTCAAAGATGATTATTTTACAGAAGTACAACTACATAAGATGTCCGAAGAAAGCATTGCGGACTTTGGAGAAGAATGGTTAAAACAAGAATACTACTCTCTCATTGAAAAACAAATTACAGTCAATATCGCGGTATTAGAAGCAAGCAAAAGCTTAGGGATTCCTACTGTAGCTACGAATGACATGCATTATATCAATCCAGAGGATTGGCAAGCTCACGAAATCCTTTTGAATGTCCAGTCTGGGGAGACCGTACGGATTGCGAAACAGAACACTTACATCCCCAATCCTAAACGCAAGGTCTATCGTAGTCGAGAGTACTATTTTAAATCTCCTGCGCAGATGGCAGAGTTATTTAAAGATACTCCTGAGGTAATTTCTAACACATTAGAAGTTGCCAAGCGATGTAATTTTACTTTTGATTTCTCAAAAAAGCATTACCCTATCTATGTTCCTGAGTCTTTAAAATCCTTGGACAACTATACTGAGGAAGACCGTTATCAAGCTTCTGCAGCCTTCTTAAGGCAACTGGCTGAAGAAAGTTTGACTAAGAAATACTCTCCTGAAGTTCTTTCACATATCGCTAAAAAATTTCCGACTCGCAACCCTATAGATATTGTCAAAGAAAGGATGGAGATGGAGATGACCATCATCATTCCTAAAGGAATGTGTGATTATCTTTTGATTGTTTGGGACATTATTCATTGGGCGAAAGCGAACGGCATTCCTGTGGGTCCAGGAAGAGGTTCAGGAGCTGGATCCGTATTATTATTTTTGTTAGGGATCACAGAAATTGAACCCATACGATTTGATTTATTCTTTGAGAGATTTATCAATCCTGAACGTTTGTCTTACCCTGACATCGACATTGATATTTGCATGGCGGGCCGTGAACGTGTGATTAATTATGCAATTGAACGTCATGGTAAAGATAATGTAGCTCAAATCATTACTTTTGGAACTATGAAAGCCAAAATGGCTGTCAAAGATGTAGGGAGAACTTTAGACATGGCCTTATCTAAAGTGAACCACATTGCTAAACACATTCCAGATTTAAATACGACGTTATCCAAAGCTTTAGAAACAGATCCTGACCTCTATCAGCTTTATATTAATGATACTGAATCTGCACAAGTTATTGATACGGCACTTTGCTTAGAAGGTTCGATACGGAATACTGGGGTCCATGCTGCTGGTGTGATTATTTGTGGAGACCAACTGACAAATCACATTCCTATTTGTATTTCTAAAGACTCCACAATGATTACAACACAATATTCTATGAAACCCGTAGAGAGTGTTGGAATGCTTAAGGTCGACTTGTTAGGATTAAAGACTTTAACCAGTATCAATATCGCGATGTCCGCAATTGAAAAGAAAACTGGCCAATCGCTAACCATGGCAACGCTACCCTTAGATGACGCCACTACATTTTCTCTTTTACATCAGGGGAAGACCATGGGGATATTTCAAATGGAATCGAAGGGCATGCAAGAGCTGGCTAAAAACCTACGTCCTGACCTCTTTGAAGAAATCATTGCTATGGGTGCTTTATATCGTCCTGGTCCTATGGATATGATTCCTTCTTTTATTAGCCGCAAGCATGGCAAAGAAATCATAGAATACGACCATCCCCTAATGGAATCTATCCTTAAGGAAACTTATGGAATTATGGTTTACCAAGAACAAGTGATGCAGATTGCAGGGGCATTAGCAAGTTATTCTCTTGGTGAGGGTGACGTTTTACGACGTGCTATGGGGAAGAAAGATTTCCAACAAATGGAGCAGGAGCGCGAAAAGTTCTGTAGACGAGCGTGCAATAACGGTATAGATCCAGAATTAGCTACTGTAATCTTTGATAAGATGGAGAAGTTTGCTGCCTATGGCTTTAACAAATCCCATGCTGCTGCCTATGGCTTGATTACCTATACTACAGCGTACCTCAAAGCAAATTATCCTAAAGAATGGCTCGCAGCTTTACTTACCTGTGATTCTGACGATATTGAGAAGGTGGGGAAACTTATCCGAGAGGCTCAGAGTATGGGAATCCCGATTCTTCCTCCTGATATCAATGTCTCTAGCAATCATTTTGTAGCTACGAATGAGGGGATACGCTTTGCTATGGGAGCCATCAAAGGGATTGGGCGAGGTTTAATTGAGAGCATTGTAGAAGAGAGAGATCGTCATGGTCCTTATCAAAGCATCAGAGACTTCATCCAACGTTCTGATTTGAAGAAAGTTTCAAAAAAAAATATAGAAAGTTTAATTGATGCGGGTTGTTTTGATTGCTTTGATTCTAACCGGGATTTGATCTTGGCATCTGTAGAGCCTCTCTACGAAGCTATTGCCAAAGATAAGAAAGAGGCTGCATCTGGAGTGATGACTTTCTTTGCTTTAGGAACAATGCATGAAAAAAATGAAGTGCCTATTTGTCTGCCTAAAGAGATTCCGATTCGCTCTAAGAAGGAGATCTTAAAAAAAGAAAAAGAGCTCTTAGGAATTTATCTTACAGAGCATCCTATGGATGCTGTTCGAGATCATCTTTCTCGTCTTTCTGTAGTTCTTGCTGGGGAATTTGAAAATTTACCTCATGGCTCTGTAGTCCGTACAATTTTTATTATTGATAAGATAACGACTAAAATTTCATCAAAAGCGCAGAAAAAATTTGCTGTGCTTCGTGTTAGTGACGGCTTGGATGCTTATGAACTGCCTATTTGGCCCGATATGTATGAAGAACAACAAGAATTGTTAGAGGAAGATCGTCTCATTTATGCTATTCTTGTTTTAGATAAACGCAGCGATTCTCTACGTATTTCTTGTCGTTGGATGAAAGATTTTTCTGTTATTAATGAAAACATTATTTATGAGTGTGATCAAGCTTTTGATAGAATAAAAAATCAGGTGCAAAAAATGTCATTTACAATGCAAGGCTCTGGCAAAGAGACCAAAACCAAAGGGCATAAACCTAATGAGAATGCGCAAACACGAGCTTCGGCACCTCTGACCCTATCTTTAGATCTCAATGAACTTCGCCATAGTCATTTATGTATCTTAAAGAAAATCGTGCAAAGGCATCCTGGCTCACGGACATTAGTATTAGTTTTTACTCAGGACAATGAAAGAGTTGCCTCGATTTCTCCTGATGATGCGTATTTTGTTTCTGAAAATATTGAAGAACTCCGTCAAGAGCTGGCAATTGCTCACCTTCCTGTGCGAGTGATTACCGTGTGACATCCTCTGGTTTGAGGGTTAGTGCTTGCGGATCCTCTTCAGCATTGTAAGCCCTAAGTGATAGAAATTCATTGGTAGCCTCTGGCACAAGAGCGTTTATATATCTTGAAAAGGTTTTCCAGTGACTGCATTGATGTATTCAACACGGATACTATTATCTGCGGAAACTAGTGATATCTTATAGACAGGCACATAAACAATTGAGCTACGTACAATTAAAAAGTTATCCCCGAAGATCATCTTTACTAAATGACGCACACGATCTTCAGAATACTGCGCAGGGAAAACTGCTGCATTACGTGGTTTTTGCAACCATACAGGATTGCTATTCAGTGTTGTTGTACAACCTTTGATTGGCTGGAGCTGTTGGAAGTGCGTCCCTATTTGATTTCCTGAAGTAAAGATAAGTTTTTTCTTCTGACACTCTTTAATCACTCGATCTGCACGGATATTTCTTAGGGATAAAGCTTGTGCTAGAGATTCCCGGGATGTGGCTCCTCCTAAGGCAGCTAGCGTTTGTATGACACGCATATCTTGCTTACCAGCATGAAGAAGAAGGCACTCTCGAAATCCCTTAGAACATGTCCAAGTCCCTGTGTGCAATACCATTTCACCATTGACTAGGCTCCAAAGGATTTCTCCTTCCTGGCTGATGATATGTTTTTTGACTGGTTCTTCTTTAGAGAAGCGTACGTGCATCAGGGTATGGGGGATGAATATTAAATCTATAAAAGACTTGCCTTCACGATATTCTGGGAACAATGCCAAGGTCTGCTCTGGAGAAACGTGACGTTCAAAAACTTGTAGTTCTTCAAATCCTGAAATTTTTCGTATAAAACGGCAGCTTTTAGAAAATACTTCTGAACTATGGTCAGCGGCAAGCTGCATAATCTTTTGTGCGCAGGGAACGCGATCCCATAAAAAAACACCGCAAAAAAGAGAAATAGCAAAAGCACCAAAATATAGAATTAATTTCTTCATAAATTACCTTTTTTATATTTTACACAATAAAAAAATGTTTTATCAAATAAAAAAAACAACAAGTTATAAATAAAACAAAAACAAGGCATTTGACAAATTCTGTTTTTCTTTTTTATGATGACATTTTGTTGTTACAAGCCCCTGTCTAATTATGAAATTTCTATTATACGTTCCACTTCTTCTTGTTCTCATATCTATTGGGTGCGATGCAAAACCTGTCTCTTTTGAGCCTTTTTCAGGAAAGCTCTCCCTCCAACGTTTTGAGCCTAAGCACTCCGCAGAAGAATATTTTTCTCAGGGACAGGCATTCTTTAAAAAAGGAAATTTTAGAAAATCTTTACTATGTTTTGGTATCATTACGCATCACTTTCCTGAGCACATCTTATGTAGTCAAGCACAGTATCTTTTAGGAGTCTGTTATTTCAAGCAAGATCACCCAGATTTAGCAGATAAGGCATTTGCAGCTTATTTACAACGTCCTGATGCAGAGTATTCTGAAGAGTTTTTTCAGATGAAATACGCGATTGCACAAAGATTTGCTCAAGGCAAACGTAAACGTCTTTTCTCATTAGAGGGTTTCCCAAAAATAGCAAATGCGGATGAAGATGCCTTGCGCATTTATGATGAGATTCTGACAGCATTTCCTAGTAAAGACCTAGGAGCTCAAGCGCTTTACAGCAAAGCCGAGTTGCTTATTGTAAAAAAAGATCTTACAGAAGCAACCAAGACTTTAAAAAAACTGACGTTGCAATTTCCTTTGCATATTCTATCTTCAGAGGCGTTTGTACGTTTATCAGAAATCTATTTGCAGCAAGCCAAGAAAGAGCCCCACAATATTCAATATCTTCATTTTGCGAAACTGAATGAGGAGGCAATGAAAAAGCAGCATCCTAACCATCCATTGAATGCAGCTGTCTCTGCTAATGTTGGGGCTATGCGGGAACATTATGCCCGAGGCTTGTATGCCACAGGTCGTTTCTACGAGAAGAAGAAAAAAGGAGAGGCTGCCAATATTTATTACCGCACTGCGATCACAAACTACCCAGACACTCTCTTAGTGGCTAAATGTCAAAAGCGTCTAGATAGAATCTCTAAGCATACTTCCTAAGATAAAAATCAATATGAGATTATTTCCTTTAGGCACGATTTATCTCTTTTTTTCTCTAGCACTTTCATCATGCTGTGGTTATTCTATTTTAAACGCTCCTTACAACTTGTCACCTTTAGGCAAGTCTCTATTGCATGAAGGAATTTTCATTGCCCCTATAAAAGAAGATCCTCATGGTCAGCTAACTTCAGCTTTAACTTATGAGCTAAGTAAGCGTTCTTTTCCTATTTCTGGAAGGAGTTCTTGTGCAGGCTACACTCTTAAAATAGAGCCTTTGAATGCTATTGACGAGAATATAGGTTTTACGTATGCCCCAAATAAACTCGGAGACAAGACTCAGAGGCATTTTATAGTTTCTAATGAAGGTAGACTATCGCTATCTGCAAAAGTACAGCTTATCAATAACCACACGGGAGAGGTTCTTATAGACCAATGTGTTGCTCGAGAATCTGTAGACTTTGACTTTGAGCCTGACTTAGGAACAGCAAACGCTCATGAATTTGCTTTAGGCCAATTTGAAATGCATAGTGAAGCCATAAAAAGTGCTCGCCGTATAGTATCGGTACGCCTAGCTGAGATGATTGTTCAACAGGTATACTATGACCTCTTTTGAAGGAGAAACTGTTTTTCCTGCAGTACTTAGTGAACTTCATAGCATGTTGGACGTAATCAAACATGCAGGGAAACAATCTAAGTTCCCTCAGGAGAAATTGTTAAAGCTTGAGCTTGCTTGTGAAGAGCTTTTGGTGAATATCATTTCCTATGCTTATCGGGGAGAAAATTCTCCAGGAACGATTACCATTTCCTGCAGTTCGCATAGAGGCGACTTAGAAGTTATGATTAAAGACCATGGGCCTTCTTTCAACCCTCTTAGTGTTTCAATAAACATCCAGGAAGATCTTCCCCTAGAACAACGTAAACTAGGAGGCTTAGGGATTTTTCTTGCTAAAAGTTCTGTTGACGAATTTCTTTATACTCGTGAGGATCGTTACAATATTGTGCATTTAAAAATGCACAATAGTTAGCACTCCTAGAGATCATTATTAAAGCGGAAAGAACGCAAAGCATCTTCCGTATCTTTAATTTCCTTAAGATATAACTGTAGAGCTTCGAGAATAAGCGCTGACTGATTATATTGTCCAGAAGCTTCGAAGGCCATTTCTGGAGCATATCTTCCTTTTTCATGGGAAACAGCGATGTATCCTCGAGTTACAGCTTGTCCTTGCACAAGCTCAGGAACGAGCCAAATAGCAAAATCAGCGTTAAATAATGTGAGTTTATCTTTAGATTCTGCAATAATGAAATCGTTGTCAGACTGACTACAGAGAAAATCAGTGGTAGCATCGGTACAATGAGGATGTGATAGTATTTCAGAAATATTTAAGTATCCTTCAGGGAAAGACGTCTCTCTATTGAGTATTGACTGGCGATAGAACTCCTCGAAAAAATCCAAACTCATAGTATATTTCCTCTGATTTATGGTAATTCTTTATTTTCAGAGCCGTCAAGTCCTTTCTATTCACCTGAGTTTCCTAATAACGTAAGTAATAAACAATCAAAAGTCCGTATATGAAAAGACCTTTTTTTAACTGTCTATGCATCATCTTGTACGGATCTTGTGCATCGCTATCTTTACATGCGGGACTCTCTTTCCCAGAAGTACGCGGAACTACAGCCGCTGTTATTCATGCCAATTCTGGGAAGATATTCTATGATAAAGACATAGATGCTGTGATCTATCCTGCCAGCATGACTAAAATTGCAACCGCGCTCTTTATCTTAAAGCACTACCCCACAGTCTTAGACAATCTCATTAGAGTAAAACAAGACGCGATCGCTTCCATCACTCCGCAAGCAAAAAAACAATCAGGATATCGTAGTCCTCCCCACTGGTTAGAAACTGATGGATCTACAATGCAACTCCATCTTAGAGAAGAGCTTTTAGGTTGGGACTTATTCCGTGCCTTGCTGATATGTTCTGCAAATGATGCTGCTAATGTCTTAGCTATGGCGTGTTGCGACTCCGTAGAGAAGTTTATGGATAAGCTTAATTTCTTCTTAAAGGAAGAAGTTGGTTGCTTCAACACCCATTTTAATAATCCGCATGGGTTACACCATCCCAACCACTATACCACGACCCGTGATCTTATTAGCATCATGCGTTGTGCCCTGAAAGAACCTCAATTTCGAGAGATCATTGCCACGACAAGCTATAAAATAGCGGCTACAAACCTTCATGCTGAACGAATACTTTCTCCTACCAACAAACTGATTATCCCAGGTTCTCCCTATTACTATCCCCCAGCTTTAGGAGGAAAAACAGGGACTACCAAGACTGCAGGGAAAAACCTAATTATGGCTGCTGAAAAAAACAACCGGCTTTTGGTGACTATTGCAACAGGATATTCAAGCCCTGTGAGTGACCTCTACCAGGATGTCGTTGCTCTATGTGAAACTGTATTTAACGAGCCGCTATTGAGAAAAGAGCTGGTTCCCCCCTCTAAACATCTACAGTTAGAAATTGCGAACCTAGGAACGCTTTCTTGCCCTCTTCCTGAGGGAGTATATTATGACTTCTATGCCTCTGAAGATCGAGAACCCCTTTCTGTATCTTTCATTGGGCATGCACATGCCTTCCCTATTGCAGAAGGTGATCTTCTTGGACATTGGGTTTTTTATGACGAGGAGGGCAAGAAAATTTCTTCACAACCTTTCTACGCACCCTGTCGTCTCGAATGCACCGTTAGGCCTTGGAAAATCTATCTTAAGCGTTTAGCAACATCTTATAGAACCTATCTTTCTATAACCATGCTTGTGGTTTACTTTCGAATCCGAAAGCACCGCAAACGCAAAAAATTGAGATACTATTCCAAAATATAACTCTTTCTTTTAAGTTATAGAAAAGCAATCTTTTATGTAAGATTCATTATGTTTTTAAAGAGAAAAAGAATCCCTTATGCGCACATTACTTTGTTGTCTATTTGTCTTCATTTCCACTTCTTCGGGCTATGCACAGACACTCAATCCTAAAAATGATTCCCTAATTTCTTTTTTATTTTCTTTGGGCTCTTGGGGAAAATCTACAGAATCAAAAGCATACCACTATTTTCTAAAAGAAGTATCTACTGCCTTAAACCGAGAAGAAATTTGGGACAATCCCCATCATTTGATGTTTATCTTAGTGCAGTTCCAACAATTTTCAGGGGAACACGATCGTTTTGGAAACTTCTTAGAGACAACAATCCGTGATCGGGTCTCTTTTTTATTCTTAAAGGAAAAAGTTTCAGTTCTAAAGTAGGTATTTAGAAAATCTTTAAAACCCTTGGAACCAAAAAAGCTTCGGCATTTTATTACTTTGGAAAAATTCAAGCTCTTTGGAAAGCCTCTGCTCTATATTTTTTGAAAGTGCGAAGCGAAGAAACCGTCTCCTTTACCTGCTTGTAAAGGAAGTGTTTTTCTTCGGACTTCTTTCCAACCCAAAGAATGCATATAGGCAACATGAGATTCGTTTTCTATTTTTAAAAGAGAACAAGTAATGTAGACAAGTCGTCCGCGAGGTCCAACATAAGCACTAGCCTGTTTTAATAGACTTTTTTGTACTCGCACATAGTTTAATAACAATTTTTTAGAAAATTGCCACTTATGTTCGGGATGACGTCGGAAAACTCCAGTTCCAGAACAAGGAGCATCTACAACAACTACAGCAAACGACCCTAAACGTAGTTGATCCGCTAAAGAAAAATTCCTCATTCCAGCGCGCAATAAACGATGCTTAGCATTTTGTAAAACAGCTTTACGACTGTCATTGATCACAACGTGTTTTGCTTTCTGTGCCAAGATAAGGCTTTTACCTCCTGCTCCTGCACAAAAATCCAAGACGATATCTTTGTCTGTTAGTGAGATGTCCTGAGTAATTTTTTGAGAGTTTTCATCTTGGACTTCAAAAAATCCACGACGAAATGCTTCTGTAGAATGCAAGGGATGGCGTTTGAAAAAATGGAGGGTTTCAGGAAGCCCTCCAGAGTAACTTGGGTATTCTAAACTCTGTTGGAGTTCTTTGACGGAGATTTTATCTGTATTAACACGAATTGTGATAGGAGCTTCCGTTAACCATACCTTAGCAAGTTGCTCTGCCTGCTCTTCCCCATAATCTTGGGTTAAAAAGTAGGCAAGATCATCAGATATAGAGTAGCGCACAGGCCAAGGAAGCGCCGTATAGGAATCTAAATTTTCTAAAAGCCCTTCTTCTACTTTAGCAACGAGAGTTTCTGGGGTGACTTGTTCTCCTGAGTCCAGAATTAAAGTTTCAAGAAGACGGCGATGACGCAAAATATTAAAAATAATATTTTGAATCCACTGACGATCCTTGGACCCTAAAGAACGGTTTTGTTTAAAGTAATAGGAAACTCTATCTGCTTCTGAAATTGCAGAGGTATGTAGCTGCTTCAAGAGCTGATATGCGTGATGCTGACGAAAAGGAACCATAATGACGTACAGTATACCTCGTCAGCACCTATTTTGCTTGGAAAATATCTTCGACTATAAAATAAAAATATCTCTTTGCATATGAAAAATATTTATTATGGGCGATGCTGCCATAATCTCAGAAACTGTCTCCAAAAAGAAGGAGAAGGATTATAGTACTCGGTTGCTTTTCTTAAGGCTTTACCGAGATCTATATCGTGATCTAACAACCAGCGCATCAGTAACATTTTAATCATTTTGTTCCACAAGGTGAAGTTCTGATCTCGAATACTATAAATATTACCAATTTCCTCAGGAGTTGTGTTGTCGGACTTACATAAATGTAGTCTCGTTTCTAAAATTGCTTTCCGCAACACTTCTGCAAGAAATCCCAATGCTAATTTAGAATCGTCAGGGGAAGTTAATAAAGTCTCTTCCCATAGACCTACGAAAGCCTTACCTTGAGATGTCAAAGGCTGATTCCCCATAAGAGAGTTGGCCAACACCTCGGGTAGAGAGTCAGAGAGAATACCCATAATAATCGTTTGAAAATCCTCTGTGCTCAAAGAAAAAAGATGCATAAGCTCGCTTAACAACGCGTAGCCCTTTTCCGATAGCGTTATTAAAGGTTTTGCTTTT
This sequence comes from Candidatus Chlamydia corallus, assembly GCF_002817655.1. Taxonomy (NCBI): domain Bacteria; kingdom Pseudomonadati; phylum Chlamydiota; class Chlamydiia; order Chlamydiales; family Chlamydiaceae; genus Chlamydia; species Candidatus Chlamydia corallus. The sequence goes on along the minus strand of NZ_NWQK01000002.1, from coordinate 153,490 downwards.
TCTCCTACAAATTGGTTTAACAGTTCTAAACTTAAAGGAAGATACGCAGTATGTCCTTCAAGTAAAGTCGTTAATGCTTCTACCATCATTTGTAAAGATGCGTCTACCACGAGTCTTTCTTTCACTCCTTCAACCAGTGGCGTCTGAGTTTCTGAGACCTTGACCTCATGAGTAAAATCTTCCCATGAGGAAAAGTTACTTTTCCCTTTAGAGAACACCTGATTTGCGGCCTGCACAATTTTATCCACAGGACGCTTGGACTCAAAAAGAATCAAAGACTTAAACATATAAAGTTTATCTACAATAGCTTTTTTGATGAGGTACTTAGAGGGAAAGAACAACCGATACAACAACCCTGTTTGGGGTTTTTCTTCATGCAAGCGCAGTTCGATAATCGCCAAAAGTCGACTGGAGATCGAATAAGAAATCGCTGACCAGGAAAACAACTCGTGAATTACCTGACGAATCGTAGATAAGCTCGTATCATAGTTGGAGGGTAAGGGTTCATTGACAGGCCATGCATCTAAGAGAAGTCGTTTTTTATCATATGCTAATATACGCGTGCCATCCCTAATAGCAAGTTCAAGCACCCGTAGATAATATCCTATAGAAAATTGAAAATCTAAGATCATAGAAAGCTGTACCTAGAGCTTTTTTCTGTTTTATTCTTCAGGAGAAATATTATTGCATCATTTTTGTTTCCCGAAGGTGCTCTAGAGATAATCGTTAACAACGATAACTTTTATAAAAAAAGTCCTTAACACTAGTCTTTGGGCTCTATTGATGTCAGACGCTCACTACAGAAAAACTGACAAATCACATAGTTTAATTTTTTCTGATATGCTAAGGGATGTGAACGATAGTCTTCTTCTAAGATAGGTAAATTGACTTCTAAGATAGCAAGGACGACATCGTAGTTTACTTCTGAGGAGTGCTCTTCCGACCACATCATTAAAAAGTCTCCAAGCTCCTTGCTTCGATCTTGACGTACTAGATAGAGTATGTCTTTCATAACAAGAGCTTCGTTCTCTCCTTTATCAGCAAATTCATCGATTTGAGATGCACATGCAACTACCTGAGTATAGTTACGGCCAAGATCATATGCTTTTAGGTTATCAATAACGCTTACGCACTGCCCTGCTCCTAAGTAAGGCGAAGTGATAATCTTAGTAAGCCCGCGGACGTTAGCTAGCCCATCGATACGTTTATCTGAGTATAATAGTTCGGAGAGACTTCTAGAGACTTCTTCCACTGTTGTTGTAGCTTCTAAAGAAAAAGCGTTATAAATTCCTGCTTCTTCGATCACTTCTAAAGGCAGTCCTTCTTGAACTGCATCCATAGCAACCCACTTGCAGCAAGAACGTAAAATTAAAGCAAATGCAACTGCAGCTTCTGGACTTATAGGATCTGTACCGCAAAGGTCTAAAGGAGCTTCTGGGTGTTGACGACGTAAAAGAGAAAATAACCTTAAAAATACATGAAAGAAAAAGCTGCGACATGAAGCGAGTGCGGTTTCTAAAGCATAAAAATAGGGAGGTTCTACGGTTTCTTTGGGTAGTTGAGTAGCTTGGAGAAGGTTGCGAGCCGTCTCTCCCGAAGGACGCAATCCTGCGCCTCCTGGATGACGTTTTGTTTTGATATTCTTCCAAATCTGCGATACTGCTTTACGAATCCGAGCAAGCATTGTGGTTAATAAGCTTCCCCGAACTTCATATTCTACTCTATCAACAAGGTCGCTATTTAAATCGCTGTTCGTACCCTCAGATGGAGTTGCTTCTGGAATGCCCGTATCGGCTATTGTTTCTATAACCTGGGCAGCACTTTCCGATACCCGATCTTCTATATCCGAATCCCCCTCTTCGGCGGCACCCTCTTCTAAAGGATCCGATATCGTATTGCGGTCACCATCATCGCTAGATATAGGCGCTCCCATCTACTAACTACTCCATAACAAAGCTTTGTTCTTTATTATTCATCAAAAAGATCTCCAATTAAAATTGTCATTGTAGTCGCCCATCCTCCAAGAGATAAATCTTTCATGGCAGTGAGCAATCGGTTAGATGTATTGGTCATCTGGACCGCCGCACGAGTTTGGACCTGGCCTGCATTTTCGACTCGCACTGAATTAGCGTGAGAGCGTACGGCAGGGGTAAGTTCTCGTACTAATGCCATCCACACTCGAGGCATTTCACCAGGATGATTTTGACGTACCCGATCCAAAGCTTTTCCCAAACTAGACACATCGTTTGTATAATCAGTATTGCTATCGTCTCTACCGAAATCTCCAATCCTACTTTCTAAAAAGTTTTCAATCGATTCTCCAGAGGCTAATGTAGGTCCTTCCAAAGTCAAGCTAACAAGTGCCTGCATGAATACACCATCAGGAGGATTTCCTGGCCCAGGACGTTCTAAATTCTTAACCGCCGATCTAACTGCCCTAGTCACAGCCTCCTTAGCTAAACCCACTGCTTGCGGGAGTGGTGCTGAACCCCCAGTCCCCTCGATCCCACCGCTTTGCTCTTTGTATGTCTGCTCTAAAGCACCAAGAACCACACGGTAACCGTGGGTTATATAATTTGGATTTTCATTACTTTCCCAATTAGTCCAGTTTGATCTTATCGTGCTGGATACATTTGCAAGCTGCGTTTGTTTGGACTCAGCCTGACTTTTTACTGCTTCCTTGAGGCCCTGGACAAGATTCACTAATCCAGGACTCATAGAAGGACTTTGCTGTTGAGTGGGAGGCTGGGGTGCTTGACCCTTACCATGAGTTACTACTGGAGTCCTAGAACGAGCCCCTCCTGTTGAAGGAGGTGGGGGTAGCGGACGCCGCGATTGCCCCGTAGGAGGCTGAGGCGCTTGACCCTTACTATGAGTTGCTGGAGTCCTAGAACGAACCCCTCCTGTTGAAGGAGGTGGGGGTAGCGGACGCCGCGATTGCCCCGTAGGAGGCTGAGGCGCTTGACCCTTACCATGAGTTGCTGGAGTCCTAGAACGAGCCCCTCCTGTTGGAGGAGGTGGAGGTGGCGGACGCCGCGATTGCCCCCTAGGAGGCTGAGGCGCTTGACCCTTACCATGAGTTGCTGGAGTCCTAGAACGAGCCCCTCCTGTTGGAGGAGGTGGAGGTGGCGGACGCATAGGCCGTGTAGATCCTCCTACACTCTGAGAAGAGGATGATGTCGAAGTTTTTCCTTGAAAGAACTGTTTTACCTGGGACCATATCCGTTGCGCTCTACCCTCTACTTGCGGCTTTGAGGTTGATGTAGTTACTCCGTGAGCACCAAGATTTGAGCTTGAGGCTAGAAGACGCTGAGCACCAGGATTACTGCCCTGAGCTCCTCCAAGCCATGAATCATTTGATCTTCCACCTGAAGGATTGACTGACATCGTCTCTTCTCTACTTTATTTTTATTTTTTTATTTAATTAATTTTAAAAAATAAAAATAATTAGATATAAACTTTTTAAATTAATTAATAATTAACAATTAAATAAATTGCTGAATTATAAAATCTTACTTACTAAGGCAGATAATATTCATATTAAATTCCTTTGGAATCGCAACAAAATGCATGCCAACAACCACACTTAAGTTCTACCATGTCAAAACAAGCAGAGAAAAACAGGCACCCTCTGAGATGGCGTGCCTGTAGGATTCCTCTATTACAGCTGAAATGAGGACTCGGCGACTCGATTTAATCTTCGTCCGACCAGCTGACCCGCTTTCCAGAAGATTTCTGCTGCCCAGGCTGTTTCAGAATCCCCTTAGGAGATTGGGATGCTGGACGTGGAGGAAGCGAAGGCTTCGGAGGAAGGGGAGGCTTAGCACGAGTTCCTGTTGTTGAAGGAGGCGGAGGTGCTGGACGCGAAGGACGAGCTCCTGTTGTTGAAGGAGGCGGAGGTGCTGGACGCTTAGGACGAGCTCCTGTTGTTGAAGGAGGCGGAGGTGCTGGACGCGAAGGACGAGCTCCTGTTGTTGAAGGAGGCGGAGGTGCTGGACGCGAAGGACGAGCTCCTGTTGTTGAAAAAGTTCGAACGCTTGGGGTATCCACCTTTTTTCCTTCTTGGTATCCGTGTTTAATTAAGCCCTTAGCAGCTCCTTCAGTAGCACGAGCATCTCCTCCCACATCTGACAATGATAAAGGCTTCGGTGTTACAGGAGCCTCTAAGCTCTTTTTTTCTGATTGAACTCTCGCCGACTCACCACCGAAAAACCGGGATACTATTCTTCGCATTCTTTGTAAAAAGTTCGAACCTCCCCCCGAGCTAGTCACACTATGAGTTCCCAGGTTGGTACTTGAAACTCCAGAATTTTGAACATCGGGATGCTGATCATGAGCCCCTGGAATCCAGAGACTATCTTTATTTCCTGAAGGATTGACTGACATTATAATCTTCTTTTTTTGTTTCTATTTGTTTAATTAATTTTAAAACTTAAATTAATTATATATAAATATTTTCAAACAAAAATACTGTTAATTCAAAAAATTATAATTAATCTATTTCTGATCTAGAAAAGATTTTCTAATCTAAAAATTTCTAATAACCAAGAAGATAAGGCTTCTAAGACGTATAATTTAGATACGACTTGAAGAATTAAAAGAGAGCGAAATTCTCCATACATATTTTTGCGATAATAGCCTGGAGCGAGAGGTTAGAATATAATGCACAGTCAGGGACTCCGCATTTGAAAGGCAGAAATCACAAGATCCATTACTTTATATCTGAAGAGAAATAATCTTAAATTCTTTCGAACCATAAATTTAGGTGTTGATTTACGAGGGAATTTACTTTTTTCTGGAGAAAAAATTTCAGTACCAGGAAGGCAGCCTAGCTCTAAAAATTCCAACAGGGCTCCTCCATTAGACACATGCGAGCCTCTCGTAAAACAACCTTCTAAGGCAACCATACCAACTCCATCTCCAGCTAGAAAGATAGTAGCTGAAAGATGGTTCCCTAGGACATGTGCTTTCGATCACTTTAAAGTTCGTTCTTTTCGAACTCCACCCAGCGACCCATGTCGAGTAATCAAGGAAAAGTAACTGCAGTTTATAGACTTATCGGACCTAGACCAGCAAAGATCTAAAGAAGCGGATCTTGCCGATATAAAAGAGTAAAGCTTTAAAAATAGATGATAGCAAAAGCTACGAAATGAAGTAGATGTAACTTCTAAATTAGGAAAATGAGGTGGCTCTACGCTTTTCTTAAAGAGTCACATAGCTTCCAAACGTACGCGAATGTATCACATAGAAAATGATATTCACTGAAGAGAACGCTTCATTTTAGTATTCTTCCAAACCCGTCTACCATGTTCCAGACACATATCAGCATTGTAGTTCCTACGTTGCTCGAGCTTCCTATTCCACTCTATCATAGGGTCCGCGATTTAAATTGCTATTCATACTCTCTGATGGAATTGCTTCTATCTGCTATTGTTTTTATAACTTGAAGAACGCGTTTTCAATACCTGACCTGTATTCTTCTGTCGAGCCCTCTTTTAGAGAATCTGGTATGGGGCACTGCGGTCATCATTATAGTCAGATATAGGCGTTCCGATTTAATCAATGATCTCCGTAGTTAAAAAGATCTCCTATTAGAACTGCCATTGCATTGCACCATACTGATGTCGATAAATCTTTCATAACCTTCAACTTTTTTCTCGAAGATCTTGTCATGTTAGATACTTCACGCAAGTCAACTTTTTTGATGTTGTAGATTGTCGTTTTAGTCTTCATCTCAATTACAGCTCCAAGCAACCGGTATGCTAAATGGTCCCATACCGCAGGCATATGTTCAGGATGCTGGCTACGCATCAAATCCATAGAATTTCCAACAGTCTTGATTATCCCTTTTATCGCAGGATTTTTAACATCCAAGCCAAGATCCACTGCTCTATTTCGTAGATAGTTCTTGATAGATTCGGAGGAAGCTAGTAGAGGCCCTTCTACAGCCAAGACAGTAAGTAGTTGCATCGACGAACCGTCTTTCTCCTCTCTGATCTTAAATGTTGTTGCGTTATATAATGCCCCTTGAACCATATCGTCCAGCATGACTAGACCTGTATTGACTAATACTGGGAGCTTTTCTTGCTGATTTTCTATTATTTTCTCAGCCTGCTCGTTACGGATAGTCATAAGAGTCTTTAGCAAAACATTGTAACCGTGTACTTGGTAGTTTGCTGGCATATTCTCATCCCAATTCATCCACTGCGACTTTATTTCTTCAGATATCTTGTTAAGTTTTTCTCGAGTTTGAGTCTGATTTTTAGCTACTTCCTTTAAGTCTGCCTTAAGTTGCTCTAAATTAAAACCACGAGAAAGTCCGCTTGCTTGGCCTGACCTACTTCTTTTAGAGGGCTGAGAAGCTGAAGTCTTAGGACGAGCCCCACTTGTTAGGGACGGAGATGTTGGACGCGAAGGAAGTGGAGGTCTAGGAGGAGGTACAGGCTTGGGACTCGTTTGAGAAGTCTTAGGACGAGCCCCACTTGTTAGGGGAGGCGGAGATGTTGGACGCGAAGGAAGTGGGGGTCTAGGAGGAGGTGCAGGCTTGGGACTCGTTTGAGAAGTCTTAGGACGAGCCCCACTTGTTAGGGGAGGCGGAGATGTTGGACGCGAAGGAGACCGCGTAGGTCCTACAGGCGTAGGCAAATTTCCTGCTCCAAAGTGGCGGGATAACTTTTCTCTCAAACTCTCTATGCTGCCCTGAGAACTCATATCGACTGACGATCTAGATACTCTGTGTCTACCTAAATTTGGACTAGAACTAGAGCTGGAGCTTGTATCGGATTCTTTATTCGAATTATTTTCTGGCATCCAGAAATCATCATGGGGCTTTCTTCCTGAGGGACCGATAGCCATAATAATTTTCCTTATTTATTATTCTATATATTAGTTTATTTTAAAAAATAAACTAATAATATATAAATAATTTTCAAAAAATAACTATTGATTTAAATTTATAATTTTAAATTCTGAAAACTCCTAATAATCAAGAAGATAGATGCAAAGAAATATAGAATTTAAATACGAATTGAAGAACTAAAAGAGAACGAAACTCTCAATACATACTTGCAACAACAGCCTCGAGAGAGGTTGGAATATAATGCTCACGTGGTAAAGAACTTCTGATTTTGTTCGAATAACAACGCGATGGTTCAAAACATATCCTTAAATTTATATGCTGATTTAAGAGGTATTTAACTTGTTGAGGGAGATAAAACTTCTATACCAGAGAATAGCTTCTGCTCTAGAAACTCTTAAGAAGCCCCTCCTCCAGTAGAAATACCAGAAATCCTTGTAGAAAAGCCTGCTAAGGCAACCAAAACTGCGCCATCTCCCGCACCGAAAACGGTAATAGCCGAAGGATGGTTGCCTAGGAGGCCATTTCCTACTTGGGATAAAGCCACCTTATCAAGTTGTCGTATCTGGTCCTCATGATGCTGGAGGTTTAGGAGGAAGTGGGGGTTTAGGAGGAAGTGGAGGTTTAGACTGAGGTCCAGAAGAAACTGGGGGTTTAGGAGGAAGTGGAGGTTTAGACTGAGGTCCAGAAGAAACTGGGGGTTTAGGAGGAAGTGAAGGTTTAGACTGAAGTCCAGAAGAAACTGAGGGTTTAGGAGGAAGCGAAGGTTTAGACTGAGGTTCAGAAGAAACTGGGGGTTTAGGAGGAACTGGAGCCTTCCCAGGTGCTGAAGGAGAGCGCATACCCCCTCGTGACCCAAAATACGCCTCTAATTTCTGTTTCCTTTCCTCCATAGAGCCCTGAGAACTTGTATCAACTGACGATCTCTCACTATCACTGTCGCTATCATCACTCGAAGAAACTGGAGGTTTAGGAGGAAGTGGAGGCTTAGAAGAAACCTTGGGTTTTTCAGGGCTGGGAACACCGCTTTCCCCAAAATGCGCCTTTAACTTCTCTCTCAAACTAGTTACGTTGCCGTGAGAACTTGTATCAACAGACGATCTCTCACTATCGCTATCATCGCCCGAAGAAAGTGGAGCTCTAGAAGGAACTGGAGCCCTGGGAGGAACTGGAGCCCTGGGAGGACGACGACCCCCACCAGGTCCTTGAGGATGGCGCATACCGCCTTGAGCCCCAAAATGCGCCTCTAATTTCTTTATCTTATCCTCCATAGAGCCCTGAGAGCCTGTATCAACTGACACCCTATGCTCACCTAAATTTGGACTAGAACTAGAGCTGGAGCTTGTGTCGGATTCTTTATCCGAATTATTTTCTGGCATCCAGGAATCATCACCAGGTTTTCTTCCTGAAGGGGTAATAGACATAATAATTTTCCCTCATTGTTATTCCATATATCTATCTATATTAAAATAAAAAATGAATATATAAAAACAATTTTTCAAATAAAAAGTTAATTAAACTAATAAAATATAAAAACTTTTTATTCTAAAAAATTCTAACAATCAAGAAGATATCGATATAAAAGTAATAAACACAGAATCTCAATACGAGCTGAAGGGTTAAAAGGGGGTACAGCTCTCAAGAGACATTTTTGCGACAAAAGTTTAGAGCGTGGTTAAAAGATAGTTTAACTATGGGAAGAGGTTCCGATTTAAAAGAAAGAGATTAAAAGATCTACTGCTTTTGTTTGAACAGCAATAAGATAGAACTCCCATAACACATTATAAGCTTACATGTTGATTTGAAAGATCATTAGCTTTTACCTGGAGATAAAACCTCAGTACCAGGAAGTAAGCCTCGTTCTAAAAACTCCAAGGAAGCCCCTCCTCCCGTAGAAACATGAGAGACTTTGGTAGAGCAGCCTGCCAAGGCAACTACAGCTGCGGCATCTCCCCCACCGACAACAGTAATAGCCGACGGATGGTTGCCCAAAGTATTCGCTATCGCAATAGATCCTTCATCAAAAGGAGGGACCTCATAGACACCAACAGGGCCGTTCCAAAATACAGTAGCTGATTGGTCTACAATACGGGTAAATTCTTCGATTGTTTTAGGTCCAATATCGAGGCCTTCAAGATGCGGAGGGATACCTTGATCTATAGAAATAATAGAATATTCCTTAGATTGGAGATTTTCTGCTGCTTGCACATCGCTAGGTAAAACTATAGTAACATTACGACTTTTAGCAATTTTCAATACATTTCTAGCAAGATCCAAAGCAGACTCTTCAAACAGAGAGTTCCCTATAGATTTTCCTAAGGCTTTTAGAAAAGTAAATCCCATACCTCCAGCTAACAGGAGGTAGTCTACTTGATTCAGTAGAGCCTCTATAACTCCAATTTTAGAAGAAACTTTAGCTCCTCCGAGAATCGCAGTAAAGGGTCGTTTAGGAGAGGTAAGTAGGTGCCTACCTAAAAATTCCAGTTCTTTTTCCATAAGCAAGCCTGCTGCTGCTCTACCTGGGAAAGCTTGGGGCACTACGTATACTGAAGCATGTTTTCTATGCGAAGTGCCAAAAGCATCGTTTACATAGAAATCACCATATGAAGACAGTTCTGCAGCAAATGTAGGATCCTTTTCTGGATGCTCTTCTCCTGCTTGAAAACGTAAGTTTTCAAGCAGCAAAACTCTACCAGAAGAAAGCTGTGCCACAGCTTGACGTGCAACCTCTCCAACACAATCTGGGGCGAGCGGCACATGATGTCCTAAGTACCCTTCCAGAACATCAACAACAGGTTGAAGAGAGTATTCCTCTTCAAATCCTTGTCCTTTAGGTCGTCCCAAATGGCTCATTAAGATAACCGCAGCGTGTTTCTTAAGTAGATAATTGATTGTAGGCATCGCACTACGAATACGAATATCATCAAGGATCTTTCCATCTTTCATAGGGACGTTGAAGTCTACACGTACGAGGACTTTTTTTCCTTCGGGGGAAAGATCTTGTACTGTTAGCTTATCCATATCCTCAAGAACCTATACTTTGATTTTTCTTATTTTTAATGGAATAAAGCTCTTAAAGCAAAGAAAAAGAGTATGGATAGTAAAGCTCCTGCAGGAAGAGTAATAAACCAGGAGAGTACAATATCTTTGATAATGTTTAAGTTAATAGCACGAATTCCCCGTGCTAAACCTATTCCTAAAACAGCACCAACAACAACATGTGTTGTCGATACAGGAAGTCCTAAAATAGAAGCTAAAGCAATTGTTAATGCTGAGCCCATTCCAACAGAAAACCCTCGAGACGGGGTTAACTCTGTAATTTTACATCCTACAGTTTCTATAACACGCCATCCCCAAATCGCAAGGCCTATAACTAAACCTATTCCTCCAAAGGCCATCAGGCCAACCAATGTATACGACGTATAGGAAGCAGGATATGCCTGACGCAATACTCCAGCTACAGGAGCTATTGCATTAGCAACATCGTTAGATCCGTGAGCAAAAGCCATAAAGCAAGCTACGATAATCTGTAGGTAGGCAAAGATTCTTTCTACAACAAGGTACTTTCTTCCATAATTCCCTCCTCGTTCTTTTAGACGATAGGTAAGACTGCCCTTTTTTGGTGTATCTGCAATATAGGAGCAGTGCTTGGTATGGACATAGTAAAAAGTAATGAGATAACTTATAACTCCACAAAGTACAATCCCACTCACGACCCAGGGCATCGGAGAAACAGTGCGAATCACGCCTCCAGAGATCATCACAGCTCCCAAAGTCATAATCACCAAAGCAGCTAAAAATGGTGCAACACGGACCATCGCAAGAACAGGATCGTTCTTATAAAAGATATGTCTCCGAATGAAGGAAAAGATCAGGTAAGCAACACACCCTCCCATGAAGGGAGAAAGAATCCAGCTAATTAAAATAATGCCTACCGAATTCCAGTAAATTATAGTTCCCTTACCAAGTACTAGCCCAAAGCCAATAACAGCTCCAACTATAGAATGCGTCGTCGAGACTGGCCAACCAAAAAAAGATGCAAGCTGCAGCCATACGCCTGTTGCCAATAACGCTGCTGTCATACCATACATATAATCTCCAGAGGCGATCATGGGGTTGGTTACAGAAACGATACTACTTTCTATGGTTCCTGCAACACGATCTCCAAGCAGTAGGGCTCCAAAAAATTCAAAAATAGCAGCAATGATCACAGCCTGTCGCAATGTCAGGACTCCAGACCCTACACTAGGACCTACAGCGTTAGCGACATCATTAGCTCCTATATTCCAAGAAGTATAGAAGCCACATAGAAGAACAAAAATGATTAAAGGAAGCATGCGATTATTACTTTTCTTCTAGGGTCATATTAATTCTATGTGCGAGCTTTTCAGAACTATCTGAGATTCCCGCGGTTCGTCGAATTACTTGTAACCAAAGATAAAATTCTTTTTCAGGAATTATAAAATCATCAGAAAACAATACTTGCATAAGTTCACGTTGCAAAACATCCGATTCATGTTCAGATTTAGCGACACGCCCCACAAGCAAGCGAGCTTTATCTGCCTTCCTTCCTCCAAACGAACTTTCAAGCAATTGGTTAAATTCATGTAGTAGTGTTGTAGTTAACTCAAAAGCTTCTAGATTTTTTTCCAAAAATCGGAAAAAAAGCGTTTCCATAGATGGATAAAAGTTTAATCGTCTGATGGTTAATAAGATAGCAACATCTTCAGCAGTATCAGCTATACTATCTTGTATAGAAATAATTTCCAGAATTCCTGCTCGAGATATCGGCATAAATAATCCCGCAGGAAGATGGTTGCGCATATCATTTTTTATACAATCTGCTTGATACTCTTTATCAGAAACAAGTTTTGCCATTTCTAATAATTCTTCGTATTCCCCATCTCGGAGAGCAGTGAATATAGGAAGCATGTATTCCACGCAGGAGACCACCATCTCTAAATGAGCTTGTAAAGGAGCAAATGGAGATTGGCCAAATAGACGAGCAAGGGTTTGCATAAGAATAGCCTTTTTCGCAATAATAACTTGCGTAAATGATCTTGTAAACGACTTATGGCTTCCAATCCCATTTTACAGATAGAGGATCTATCCATAACATTGACAAAACAATGCCGACAGCACTCTGTTGTGCAATCTTTATCATTTACTATTCATGAAGGACAAACCTTAGCAATTATTGGAGAATCAGGATCGGGGAAATCTGTCTCAGCACAAGGAATACTTCGTTTACTTCCTTGCCCACCATTTTTAATTTCTGGCCAGGTCAACTTTCAAGGCCATAACTTACTTACAGCTTCACGCTCTACACGCAAAAAGATTATAGGGACAAAAATTTCTATGATCTTTCAAAACCCACAAGCATCTCTAAATCCGGTGTTTACTATTGAACAGCAATTCAAAGAAATTATTCATACCCACTTAGCTCTATCTTCAGAAGTTGCTCGAGAAAAAATGTTACACGCCCTTGAAGAAACTGGATTTCATGATCCCAGGCTCTGCCTCAACCTCTACCCCCACCAACTCTCTGGAGGGATGCTTCAAAGAATTTGTATCGCCATGGCGCTACTCTGTTCTCCTAAGCTTCTTATTGCTGATGAACCTACCACTGCTTTGGATGTTTCTGTCCAATATCAAATTCTGCGATTACTAAAAACACTACAAAAAAAAACAGGCATGAGTCTTCTTATCATTACTCATAACATGGGAGTCGTTGCAGAGACTGCTGATGAGGTGCTGGTACTCTATGCAGGACGTATGGTAGAATATGCGCCCGCAATTCAAATATTTCATAATCCTTCTCATCCCTATACTCGAGATCTTTTAGCATCCAGACCTTCTCTAAAACCGACAAAACTAGGTTCCTTTAATCCTATTCCAGGGCAGCCCCCGCATTATACGGCGTTTCCTTCGGGATGTTGTTACCACCCTAGATGCTCAAAAATTCTAAATAAATGTCCAGCTGATGCTCCAGAAGTCTATTCCGTACGCGAAGGTCACAAAGTAAGGTGTTGGCTTTATGACAACTAATTTTTCCCAGCCGTTAATTCAAGCGACCTCATTAACGAAGCATTATTACAAACGTGCTTTCTGGTTTCAGGGAAAGAAGATTGCAAGTCGTGCTGTGGATGACGTTTCTTTCTCATTATATTCCAGACATGCTGTCGGACTTATTGGAGAATCAGGATCGGGGAAAAGTACCCTTGCTTTGGGTCTCGCGGGTCTTCTACCTTTCACATCTGGGTTTTTAACTTTTAACGGCATCCCTATTAAGTTAAATTCTAGATATGGAGGGCGTCAACTCCGATCTCAAGTACGATTGGTCTTCCAAAATCCACAAGCTTCATTAAACCCTAGAAAGACGATCCTGGATAGTTTAGGCCATTCTCTGCTCTATCATAAACTCGTCCCAAAAGAAAATGTATTATCAACTGTCGAGGAATATTTAAAATTAGTAGGGCTATCCCGAGATCATTGCTATCGTTATCCCCACCAACTTTCTGGAGGACAACAACAACGAGTCTCTATAGCAAGAGCTTTATTAGGAGCTCCTCAGTTAATTGTTTGTGACGAAATTGTCTCTTCTTTAGATTTATCTATCCAAGCACAGATTCTGAATATGCTTGCCGAGCTGCAAAAAAAACTCAACCTCACCTATCTCTTTATTTCGCATGATCTTGCCGTCGTACGTTCTTTCTGCACAGAAGTATTGATTATGTATAAGGGACAGATTGTAGAGAGAGGAAATACAGAACGTATTTTCTCTGATCCACAGCATCCTTATACACGCATGTTGTTAAATTCTCAGCTTCCAGAAACTCCAGATCAAAGACAATCTAAAGCTGCGTTCCAAGAATATCAGAAAGATTCTCCAGAATCCTGTTCTGGAGGATGTTCCTTTTATCATCGTTGTCCACAAAGACAAGAAGCTTGCAAATCAGATCCCCTCCCAAATAAGGGAGACTTGCACCATACATACCGCTGCATTCATTGACCAATCTCCTAATGTTTTCTGAAAGTTGCAATTAGGGATTGTGAGAGATGTTTTATTTTAATTTTCCTGTTCGCTAGGGACTGTATAAATTTAACCACAAAGAAAAAATCCCTTCATTTAACATGAGCTACAACTTTGGAATTTAACAAAGCACGGACTCATAATATAAAAAGAGAAGATATTCTTAAGTTAGGCAATGTTTCTTTATCTTTCGCAACTACTAAGTTGGACTTTCATTAAGCGTACCGTGGTTTGCTAGCCAGCTTTCCAACTTTTGAAGATCGTCTATATTTTCCAAATGAAAAGAAACTTTAGCTCTCGATCCCTGCGTGGTTATCCGTACCTTATACCCACAAAGATCACTAAGACGTTGTTGTAATTCTTCATGCTGCTTTGATGACGTTTCTATCTTTAAAGAAGTCTCTTTCATCTCTATGGAAGGATCCTCTCCATTTGTAAGTTGCTTCGCCACAATTTCAGCTTCACGTACTGCCAAGCGCTTTTTTACTATAATCTCACTCAACTTTTCCCTAAGTATAGGATCTTCGAGAGTTAGGATGACTTTAGCGTGGCCCAAGGTAATCTGCCCAAGCGACAAGCTTTCCTGGATCGTTTTAGAAAGTGCAAGTAATCGCAAATAATTTGTTACAGTAGAACGCTTTTTTCCTACTTTATAAGCAACTTTGTCTTGGGTGAGTCCAAATACATGGATTAATTTTTTAAAGGCCTCGGCCATTTCTATAGGGTTTAAATTTACCCTTTGAATGTTCTCAATCAATGTAGCCTCTGCAGCAACACCGTCGGTAATCACATGCTTCAGGATAACAGGTATCACAGTAGATCCTGCTAACTGCATGGCCCGCCAGCGACGTTCGCCAGCAATAAGCTCATAATACAACACCCGATCCCCAGTACGAATTTCACGTACTACAGGAGGGTGAATCAAACCTACAGACTTTATCGATGCTACTAATTCTTGCAACTCTTCATTAGAAAACACTCGACGCGGCTGAAAAGGACTCACACGAATATCATCTATAGCTACTTCTATAATTGTATCCTTACTGATTTCCTCAGTCACAATATCTCCTGATTTTTCAGACTATAACTTTAGACTTACACGCATATGAAATCTTTAATAAGGACTGCATAGATCCACATAAGCTTACCAATACCCAAACACTGCACAAACATAACAGCATTGAAATTTTTCTATCAAACATGGTTGTAGAAGTGAAGCTCTTTTTTAAAACTCCTAAGTAAGAATAGTGACTTTCTATCGCACAGTTTAGTTTCTGTAACCACAGCTACCTGAGTCTTTCTTTATAAAAACAGCACTCACAAACACTACCTAAATAAAAATAAATCTTTATAAATGCTTGTGAACATAACCCCTTCCATCCCTTCTTTATAAGGCATACGCATTAGAGAAGAGAAAAAAATTGAATGCGAATCCTAAATTGGGATAACATAAAATGAAAGCTTCGAATCAAAACAGGTTTAAGCCATAAAACTCCAAACGGAAGAGCACAAACTCTAGTTAGAGGAAACTTCATATAAATCCTCTGCACGCTTGTAGATTTTCAACGCCAAACTGTCGTTCCTTTATGCAAAAGCTACTTCATAATATTTGGAAAAAATTTTATTCTTTTTCTTCCGCGATTGTCATTTGTATAATTCTAGCATCATTCCTATCCGTAAAGATTATTTCTAACATTTATAGACATTCTCAAGACAAACGTAATAGCATTCTTCTAATTACCAGAGCTGCTGAAGCAGCTGTTTCCCAAGGGTTCCTTGCACCTAAATCTGCCTTACCATCATTAGAACAGGCGTATCACCTTGGTGGAGACGCCGTGAAGCCCTATGCAAGCTTTTTAGCTTCATGTTTCTATATTCATAATGAGCCTTTACGGGGAGCCTATTATGCAGGATTGGCTTATAGTAATAGCCAAGCACTGCAATTGCCTGACCCAATCCAAGCGCTGCTCAAAGAAATCTCAGAAGCACAGGCAAATCAACTCTATGATACCGCTTTAAGTAAATCCTATACGCTCTTACAAACTGCAAAAGGTTCTCCTAATTATCCTACTCTATCTTTTTTAACTCTACTACGTGTGATCGAACTCAAAGAACTGCTCAACCAAGATGCAAGTCAAGACTTTGAGGCATTGAAAAGCTTGCCCCTATTTCATCAATTTGAACATATGTATAGGGATGGGGAATGGACATTAAGCAAACGTTTTGGCAAAAAAGGATGAAACTCTTAAGGACCTCTATGTCAGAATCTGTAGAAATCCAAGAACTTGCCGAAGTGCTTGCTGAGCAACCTTCTCTTTCCACCCCAGATTCTCCTCCTAAAGTAATTACAGGAACCTTAACCCTATACTTCCAAGAAGATGTTGACTCCTCTTCCTAAAACCTTATGCTGACAGTTCTTGCTTTCCGACAGGTCTTTTTTTCCCACTCCCGCTTGCAATTAGACCGCCTAAAAAATTACCTACAACTCCTTAAGCAAAACTTTGCTATTACACTCCCCAAAGAAGCGACCCCAAAAAGGCATGCGCTTATGCTTACTTTTGACTTTGCTTCTTTTGACTTCTATATAAATATCTTTCCCTTCCTCGAAGAACAGAAAATTCCCGCTGTTGTAGGGGTAGCCTCCCGGTATGTTCCATCAAATTCTGCTCAAGAACTTGATCCTTTTTATCGTTTAAAGCCTTCCGAGACCTTAGCGTTTCAAGACGAGATCTTCTCTAACCACATGCCCTTTTGTTGCCAAAATGAACTTGTAACTATGGCGAAATCTCCCTATATCCAATTAGCATCCTCGGGATTCGCTATCCGAAATCTTCTAAATAATCCTCCCTATCTCACTACGGAAATCTTGCTTTCGCAACATCAAATAGAAACAATAACAGGAGAAAAGCCGTTAGCTTTCTTTTTCCCTTTCGGGAAATCAGATTCTTCAAGCCGCAAGCTCGCCGCAGACCACTATCCCTATTCTTTCCTTCTAGGGAATACGATTAACCGAAAGTCTAAAACTCATAATATCTACCGCTTAGACATAAAACCTATGGAGTATGTATGTCCGAGTTTATTCCAGAGTTCTAGGTATTTAAAAAATTGGATTAAAGAGAAAAGCAAACAGCTCTATCTAAAAAAGGGGCTTTCAAAAAGATAGTCTTGCCATGTCGAAAAGCATGACCGTGCTATCTACAAACCTTATCTAAAGAGTCCTGCAAAACAAGGACGAACTGATTAATATCATCCTCATCGTTATAGATTCCTAAAGATGCTCTCAAAACATGACCCACATTCCACCGTTCCATTGCTGGTTGGGCACATTGATGACCCGTCCGCACAGCAATCCCTCTAAGATCTAATAAAAAACCTAAATCCAAAGGATGCGCGCCGTTGATTGTCATGCTTATAAGAGCACCCCTAGGTTCATTTATAGAAGGTCCCAGAATATGTACATTCGGAATCTCAAGAAGCTGCTTATGTAAGTATGCGGTTAGCATACTCTCTCTCTCGTAGATAAACTCAGCTGACAACTCATTGAGATAATCTAAAGCAGCCCCCAAACCTAAAACTCCAGCAATATTTGGAGTCCCAGCTTCAAATTTCATAGGTGCAGAAAGATATTCAGGGTTCTTACTATCATAGATAGCAACCATATCTCCACCTCCTTCTACAGGGGGAAGCTGATCCAATAGATCCTTTTTCCCGTATAAAACTCCTGTGCCCGTCGGCCCATAAATCTTATGTGAAGAAAATACATAAAAATCTACATCCCAAAGCCGAACGTCTATAGGAAGGTGAGGAGCTCCCTGAGCACCATCGACAGCAAGATACGCCCCATAGCGGTGGACTAGCTCAGCAACTTCTTTGAGACATTGCACACAACCCGTAACATTACTCACATGAGGAATACTTACAAACTGAGCACCTTTATTTAAAAGCTCTTCCAAATAATCCAGGTCTATAAGTCCTGAATCGTGGACTCTGATTTTTTTTACTAAGGAACCTCGTCGCCTACAGGCAATCTCCCAAGACAAAACATTAGCATGATGTTCTGCCTCAGAAACTAGAACAACACCTCCCTCAGGAATCCAGAGATCGTTAACAGAAATCGCTAATAAGTTTAACCCAGCAGTTGTACCCCGGGTGAATACAATTTCGCTATCAGAAGCTGCAGATATCCACTTACGAACTTTTTCTCGGACAGCGGCGTATTCTTCAGTTGCGTTCCTGGAAGAACTATAAATCACGCGATTTACAGTTGCATATGATGAACTATAGAAGTTAGCAACGACATCTATCACCCGTTGAGGCTTATGTGTCGTTGCAGCCGAATCTAAATAAACAAAAGGTTCGTTCTCTCTTGCTTTAGCGGCAAAAATCGGGAAATCCTCTTTTAAACACTTCACTTGCCCCCCTGCATCCTAACAACCTAGGAGGTCGGATTTAATTGAAAAGATGATCCTGAAAGCGTCTCCGAAGATATCCCTTGTTTTAAAAACCCTTGAATGAGTTTTTCTTGAGCTTCTCTCTCGGTCATACCCCGGGAACGCATATAAAATATCTGCTGAGCATCTAAAGGTCCTACTGTAGCGCCATGGGATGCCCTTACTTCGTCTGTTTCTATCTCTAAACGGGGAAATGTTGATACCCGAGCTTCTGGGGTTAATAACAACGTATCGTGCTTTTGATATGCATCTGACAATTCTCCTTGAGAAGAAATGGAAATCGTCCCTTCAAATAGGAAGTGTCCAGAATATAAAATCGATTTAATATGCTGGCGCGATACCGTCTCTTGAGCATCGTGATGCATTAAATTATTCACCCAAGTTTTTTTCGGAGATTGAACCAAGACCAGGGATTTTGCTTGTCCCTTTTCCCCTACGATATACCACGTGTTATCAAACCATCCGAAACCATGGCAATCTTCAAGAAAATTCTGAGTAATCACACAGGTCGCATCTTTTTCAATCGTCGCGATACTTGACCAACTCAATCTATCCTCTTCAGAATACTTGGGAATCATAAACAATGTAAGCTCTGCCCCTTCTCCAACGAAGAGTTCCGTAACTCCATTGACTATGGTTTTATTAGAGCCACCCCCCTCTAAGTCAACATGATGTGATATTTGAATTTGAGCGGACGCCCGTTCTCCTAAAATAACTATGATCCTAGGAGAGAAGATAACTTCATGGTCTGAAACTGTGGGGAAGCTAATATGACGTACAAAAATAGGGTCATTCGTCTGCATCTCTTCAGGAATATAAATCACGACACCCCGATCTGCAGAACAAACAGCGTTTAAAAATGCTAGGGGATGCTTATTTATATCAAAAGCTTGCATGAATGCAGACAATGATACCCTAGCTTCGTCTATACCACAGACAATAACTCCCTCAGGTAATTGAGATAATGAAGGTTCGTATTTTCCATTAATTAAAATACACTCAAAAGCTAATGAATGATTACTGTGCAGCCAATGTTGTTTAATCAACTCTGAAGCTCCAGTCGCAAGACTATAGCGATCAGGAAAAACAGACAGCTCCTGAACCCATGAAAAACTACTGAGCACCTCTCTAGATGAAGTTCGCTTGCTATATTGAGTGTAGCAAGCCTCTGCAGCTTTATGCACAGGAGAACCAGAAGCAATGGAAGAAAACGTCTCTATTGAAACTAACATCCTATCTCCACGCAACACGCCCAATCACCTCTTGGTAACTTTTTTCTTCTAATTCACGCATCAAAGAGACATCTCCTGAAAGTGCTATGCGACCATCTAATAGAAGATGAACAAAATCAGGACTAATGAGATTACTTAACTTAGGGTTATGAGTTACAATACACATGGCACTGCTAGGATGTAATTCTCGATATTTCTCCAATACTCTACAGATCAAACGCAATGCATCTACATCTAAACCAGAATCAGGTTCATCTAAAAGGACCATTTCAGGTTCTAAAACTAGCATCTGGCAAATCTCGTTGCGCTTTCTTTCTCCTCCAGAAAAACCTTCGTTGACATTTCTATCTAAAAATAAATCTATAGTGTTGCACTCGTATGTTTCTAATACAGTTGAAAGAAGAGTGTTAAACTCATCAATAGAAATGTCTTCTTCCTGATTCACACGACGACGGGCGTTGTAGGCATCTCGCAAAAACATCTTGTTATTTACTCCAGGAATCTCTGGAGGCATTTGAAATCCAATAAACAACCCCTCTCTAGAACGCTCTTCTGGCAACATAGAAAGCAAATTTTTCTCTTGCAGTACAATCCCACCCGAAGATACCAAGACACTCTCATCTCCAGCCAAAATTTTAGCAAGAGTAGATTTTCCAGCCCCATTAGGTCCCATAATAACATGCATGGTTCCAGGTTGAATATGAAGACTGAAATCATCTAGAATCTTCACATCATTACAGCTGGCATGTAAGTGCTCTATTTTTAACATTGGACCTAACCCACGCTATTTTCTAACTTAATTAATAATAACTTCGATGCTTCCTGAGCAAATTCTAAAGGTAATTGTTCTATAATTTCTCGACAAAAACCGTGTATCACTAAGCTTACTGCTTCCTCAGGACTCAATCCCCGGCTACGTAAATACAACAGCTGATCCTCACGTAATTTTGACGTCGTAGCTTCGTGCTCAATCGAAGATGTTGCATTTTCTACTACAATCTTCGGATCAGTATAGGCTCCAGAAGCCTTGCCTATTAACATGGAATCACATTGGGTATAGTTGCTACTATGCGCAGCCTTTTTCCCTAAAGAAATCAAACTTCTAAACGTGTTTTTGGACTCGTCAGAAGAAATTCCCTTGGAGATCACCGTTGACGTGGTATTTCTTCCTATATGTAGCATTTTGGTTCCTGTGTCGGCCTGCATTTTCCCGTTAGTAAGAGCTACGGAATAAAATTCTCCCACACTTTCATCGCCCTTTAAAATACAACTAGGATATTTCCATGTAACTGCAGCCCCAACCTCAACCTGTGACCAGGAGATTTTTGAACGATAACCTGCGCACAAACCCCGCTTAGTTACAAAATTATAAATCCCGCCTTTCCCCGTCTTCTTATCCCCAGAATACCAATTTTGAACTGTAGAATATCTTATGACCGCATCCTTATGAGCAACCAGTTCAACAACTGCAGCATGTAGCTGATTAGAAGAATAGGCTGGCGCCGTACATCCCTCAAGATAACTCACATAGCCGCCATCCTCTACAACAATGAGTGTACGTTCAAATTGGCCCGCTTCCTTATTGTTAATCCGAAAATATGTGGAAATATCCATAGGACATTTCACCCCCTTAGGAACATAAACAAAGGAGCCATCACTAAAGACGGCAGCATTCAAAGCAGCAAAAAAATTATCCCGATACGAAACAACTGAACCTAAATATTTTTTTACTAAACTTGGGTGTTCCTGAATTGCCTCGCTCAAAGAACAAAAAATTACCCCTGCCTTTTCCAACGATTCTTTAAATGTTGTCCCAATAGACACCGAGTCAAAAACTAAATCTACAGCAACATTCTCGACATTCAGCAAACGCTTCTGCTCATCTAAAGGTATGCCTAATTTTTTGAAGGTAGTTAAAATTTCTGGATCAGCATCTTCTAAACGTCCAAGGGGTTTTTGCTGTTTAGGAGATGAAAAATAGACAATATCATCATACGCTATGGGGTCATAATGCACGCGCGCCCAAGCAGGTTCATCTAATTGCTTCCAATGCCAATACGCTTGCAAACGAAAATCTATAATAAACTGAGGCTCATTACGTAGATCAGCAATTTCTTCAATTGTCTCTTCACTCAGTCCTCGTGTCAATCCTTCAGACTCTATGGGAGTCACAAAACCATAAGGATAATCTTCACGCTCTTCTAAAAAAACCTTTACTGATTCGCTCATAAACATTCATCCCGTCGCGCAAAACGATTCAATTTATTATCTTAAATTACACAAGGACAGAGCTAAGATACCATACAGATCATTTTTTCCGTATAACAAAGAAGGCTTGAAAGAGGAACCTGCCGCTTTCAAGCCCAGAAGAAAAGAGAAAGGATTTTCTACAAAGCCCTCTCTCCCTTGGAGATCACACCATCAGCATGGAACACACTAAGGTGCTTACATGCAAAGCCATTTTAAGGAAACAAAAAATTTTTGTCTTCTTATTTAACTTGCAAACACTATTTTCCCATTTCTTGAAGAGACGTTTCTCACTTATATTTGAAAGCAAATTACTTAGAGTCTTTTAAGAAATAGCATCCAAACGCCTTTCAAAATGCAATGAGGATGGATCCGATGTCACAGTCTTTTGCAATAACGGAGCAAACATAGAGTCTTTCTTTTGCAAAAATAGAAGTTCTTTTGTTGCTTTATCTGCTTCTCCCTGCATATGGTGTAAATAGCCCAGAAGGTAGTGTGCACGCTCATGTTCTAAATTAATAGACAACGCACTATTAAATGCCTCGTAAGCTTTTTGCATTTGCTTAAGATCCATATGAGCAAGTCCCACATAAAAATAAGCATCAGCATCTTCAGCATTCAGAAACAATGCTTCTTGAAAAGCTTTCAAAGCCAGCCGCGTTTTATCTAAAGTGAGGTAACACAAACCTAAATTATAATGACCATCAGATAAATCAGGCCGTAGCTGAACAACACGTTCATAAGCCTCCGTGGCTTTATCCCACCGTTTGCTTCGAGAAAGCAAAAACCCTAACTTTACCCAGGCTTTCCAATATAAGGGATTTTTCCCTACAGCAACTTCAAGTAAGCGAACGGACTCTGCTTCATTGTCCATTTCAAAAAGAATAACCGCCTTATTATATAAACTTTGCGGATTCCAAGGATCCAGTCCGAGGATCTTATCAAAACACTCTAGAGCTTCTTGGAGTCTCTTCAAACGATGATAAACACTTCCAAGGCTAAACCAACACTCGACATCATCGGGATGCAAAGCAACGTACGCATTATAGTGTTCCACAGCTGCTTCATATTGGTTCCCCCGATCTAACGCTACACCATAGCAATAACGCAGATAGCTATCCCCAGGTTCCGATTCTAAACCCTTAGAACACCAATCCAAAGCTTCTGGCACTCTTCCAGTCTCTAAAGCAATAATCCCTAAATAACAATAAGCTAGTGCTGCTGTAGAATCTAATTCTAAAGTTTCTTTTAATCTTTTTTCTGCTTGCTCATATTCACCGTTTAGAAAAAAGTTAATTCCTGAACAGAGGAATTCTTTTGCCAAGTGTTTAGCAGCTTCTTCCATGGATATTTCTCCCAGCACATGATTCGTTGATCTCAACCAAATAAGGAGCGAAAACTGTGCCAAGATAAAATTATCCCGTTAAAATTTTTCTCTTTGTTGAATTTTTTCCCACATATCAATCATTTTTACTGCCATAGGAGCAGCATCTCGACCGAACTCTCCTAAACGTAAATAAACAATCACTACTATCTTAGGAAGAGACAATTCCTGATCAGCAAAACCCACCGCAGCAAACCAGACATCTTTCATCTTCATAGTACCGTATTCCCGATCCAGCCCCACACGCATAATGGATTCTGCTGTACTCGTCTTCCCAATAATACGAGATAAAAGTTGCGAAGGAAATTGACTTTGTATTGCCCGAGCTGTGCCATATTGACCCCAAATCACATTGCGCATGCCAGTCTTAAGCAATGCAACAACAGAATCAGGCATGAAAATCGTTCGTTTCTTCTTAGGAGAGAGAGGACAAAAACGTTCCCCCTCCCACTCCCCAAGTAATAACTTAGGAACATAAACAACACCTCCATTGACCAAAGAAGCTAACATAACCGCAGTCTGTAAAGGAGTTACAACAAGAGTATGCTGTCCAATAGCGGTTGCGTATAAACCCGAACGGTTATAAGCCAAATCATGAGGCACCCTACCCGCATATTCTCCTGGAAGCCCTAAACCCGTTTTCTCACCAAAACCAAACAAAGAAGCCGCGTCTAATAAATCTTCGGGATCAGCAAGACCTTCTCCTACCAATAAAGAGAAGTAGGGGTTGCTCGACATCTCTAATGCTGAGACTAAGTCAATAAAGCCTCGCCCTAGAAAATCATTTCCTGGCAGACTTCCTCCTCGGAAAAACGTAGGAATCGGTGTGCCATCTTTGAAAAAGCCTACGTGAGGCCGTGAACTCTTATATCCAAACGAATTTTTATCAATAATTACTAAGGGATTCATAGGATCCTCACTATGTCCCCATAAGATCCGCTGAGATAACACAGAATAAGCAGATACTAACTTAAAAATAGAACCTAAGGTAGCTGCTTGCGCATAGGCATGTGGACGTAGGTATCCGTATCCGTATACGGGATAGAAAGCAGCAGCTAAATCTTGTTCCGTCTGCGTCTTATTTTTTATAATCGTTATAGGATATTTTCCTAATAGAGGACGCTGCAATTCATTGAATTCACGAAATGTAGAAAAAAGCGCACAAAGATCTTGTGAAAGATTGGGCAAACGCTCTTTTAGAAAAAGGTAATGTTCGTGCCAAGATAAAGCTCTATGTGCTCCGCCATCTAATTCTTTTACCCATAAATCTAAAATATCATAATAAGATTGTAGGCCTTCCTTACAAGGAGTCTTAGCAAACAAATAGGCAAGAAATGCATCCAAATGTTCTTGGCAGAACATTTTATATTGTCTTGTTTTCTCTTCCTCCAAGTAATCTACGTAAGGCGTAGGATAACGCTGCTTCCTTAACGCTTCTTCTTGACGTTTAACAGCAAGATATTGAGGAAATTGAGTCTTACGCCACGACTTAAAATGTACCTCATTAAACGCATCTTGCAAAATACTAGCAAACGCAGAACGGAGCACTACATAACGTCCTTGAATCTCTACAAATTCAGATAACGATAACCTATAGACATTTGAAGGAAGTGAAAGAGAAAAACGAGCTGGATCTACAATCAGCCTAAGCATATCGGTATATAAAATCTTATCGTAGTTTGCAGGAAACTCATTAAAGACCTGGTCTAGTTCTTCCTTAATCTCTTGAATATCTACCCTATGTTTATCCAAGCACTCCGCTATCCATTTCTGTTCCTGAACAGAAATGACCTCTTGCATTAAGATATGCCCTTCTTCATTAGGAAAAACAGCATCAAAAATAGCTGAACTAGGACACACGACTTCTTCGCAAGAAAATAAAGAAATCAAACGAGCTACCAAGTTTTGAATCTCTATCGCTTGTCCTACAAAACTATTTCTTTTTAACTGCAATTTAATAATAGAGTTTTCAGGAAAAAGAAAATCTAGGAAGGAATCAAAGGTTAACGGCAGAAGTTCTTCATAACACAACCCCGTACTAGGATTTCTTTTTTCCCTAATTAGAGGTACTTTTCTATCATAAATTTCTGCAATATGCTCTTTATTTTCTAACCATCGATAAATAGACGATCGCACTGCTTTAGAATCTTCAGCTACCCTCGCATTCACAAAATCATTGTTACGATAACGAGGAGAAGAAGCCATTGCTAAAATTTCTCCATTATTAGGATCTAACGCAATGATGGCTCCTCCCTTAATCCAAGGAAACAAAGGAGGAAGCTTCTCTCGCTTCTTCAAAGACTTGGCACTTCGAAAAGATTCGGTTCTTTCGTATTCTAAAAGCAACGCATCGGCATAAGCTTGTAGCTCTGTAGACAAAGTTAACTGCAATTTACTTCCAGGGGCCTCTAAAACAGCGCCCCCCATTTCTTGAATAAAGTTGCCACGACGATCTACTAAAATGGGTTTTTTCCCGATCTTACCACGTAATTTTGAATCCCAATGAGCCTCCACTCCCATTTTTCCTACTAAAGTATTTAAACTATAGGCGTTGCTCTCCATAGACTCTAATAAAGCACGCACCTGATCTATACTCGCTAGTCCTTCAGGCAACTTAGGATCTTCACCCTCTTCATAGGCACGCACACACTCACGTAACTTACTCAATTCCTGGGTGACTCTCTTATATTCTTGAGGACTAATAGGTCCTACATAACCTAAAATATCTGAAGCCACGCTTCCTTGAGGATAATAACGACGAACTACAGCCTCTACATGCAACCCAGGCCAATCTTTAGATAACATTTTAAGTTTCAAATAGGTACGCTCAGAAACATTTGCAGCCACTAAATAAGGAACGGAACCTAATACAGAAGCTTTGGCATGAATGGCATCTTCTATCACCTCTGGATCTAAATGCAATTCCTGAGCTAAAAACTTAGATAAACAAGCAATATAGTGCTTACGCACGGGAATGAGTTGTTTATTTCCATACGCATCTAGACACCAAGCTCGAGTAGGCAAATCACGAATCGCGCCATAAGCAATACTCACATCATATTGTAATTGATTTGCAGCTAATATCTTCCCAAAACGATCGCAAATAGTTGCTCTTTCAACATATTGAGGGATCACTCGAATCTGTGGCTTGTATGCCTCTTCTAACTTCTGTTCATGTTCAACAACACCAAGATACCACAAGCGCAATGCAATCACAGCAAATGCTACGACAATCCCAGACAATAATCTGTTGGTCTTTTGAGCAATAGAAAGATAAATAGGAAATTTTCTAGGTCGTTTCATGCTATTGATATTATGCGCTCAACTATTGTCTTGCAATTATAGAGAACTATACTCTCATATTATTTCTAATCATGGGCTGCTAAATAGGATAATAAAAAAGTCATCATATTTAAGAAGAATAATCAATCTAATTAAACAAAACTTAGCAAAAAACAGTTCGAAAAATAAAACTAATTTTCGTCTAATCAAAACACATTAAAACCAAAAATCATCTTCTAAATAATAAAAATAAACAAAAAAATTTCCCAAGAGAAAAGGCCTTAAGAAGGCATTGTAAAGCCATTTTTCAACAAAACTAAATTATATACATAATGAAAAGAATATACAAAAAAGCTATAGCTTTCTTATAGCTCATAACAGAAGTTCCTGGTTGAAATTTGCGGCTGAAAGCACTTAATGTTCTTATCGTCTTTACTATAATAAGAAAAGTTTGATATGTTTTCGACTAATGAGCTGTATGTTTATATTTAAGGCCGTTTTCACTGATAAGAGCTTCCTAAATTTGCCTGCAGGATATCTTGTCTGGCTTTAATTTGGACATCGTGTCGCCAAAATATGAGTAATAGCGAGCACATAAACAAAAGATACTAAGCATAATCTTTAGAGGTGAGTATGAAAAAACTCTTAAAGTCGGCGTTATTATCCGCCGCATTTGCTGGTTCTGTTAGCGTCCCCTTACAAGCCTTGCCTGTAGGGAACCCTTCTGATCCAAGCTTATTAATTGATGGTACAATATGGGAAGGTACTACAGGAGATCCTTGCGATCCTTGCGCTACCTGGTGCGACGCTATTAGCTTACGTGCTGGATTCTACGGAGATTATGTTTTCGACCGTATCTTAAAAGTAGATGCACCTAAAATGTTTTCTATGGGAGCCCAACCTACTGGAAGCGTTGCTACAAACTATACTACTGCTGCGGATAGACCGAACCCTGCCTACAATAAACATTTACACGATGCAGAGTGGTTCACTAATGCTGGTTTCCTCGCCTTGAACATTTGGGATCGCTTTGATCTCTTCTGTACCCTAGGTGCATCCAATGGTTACATCAAAGGAAATTCTAGAGCTTTCAACCTCGTTGGTTTAATTGGGGTTGCTGGAAGTTCCATAGGTGCAACAGAATTACCAAACGTTTCTTTAGGTAATTGCGTTGTTGAACTCTACACAGATACTACTTTCTCTTGGAGTGTTGGCGCTCGTGGAGCTTTATGGGAGTGCGGTTGTGCAACTTTGGGAGCTGAATTCCAATACGCACAGTCCAAACCTAAAGTTGAAGAGCTCAATGTCCTCTGTAACGTAGCTGAATTTACTATAAACAAACCCAAAGGGTACAAAGGGGCTGCTTTCCCCTTGCCATCAGATGCTGGAACATTCAATGCTACTGGGACAAAGGCTGCAACCATCAACTATCATGAATGGCAAGTAGGAGCATCTCTATCTTACAGATTAAACTCTTTGGTGCCTTACATTGGAGTTCAGTGGTCTCGAGCTACTTTTGATGCTGATAACATCCGTATTGCTCAGCCAAAACTAGCAACACCTACTTTAAACTTAACTGCTTGGAATCCTTCGTTATTAGGAAGCCGCACATCTCTTGATACAACTAATCAATTTTCTGATTTCATGCAGATTGTTTCCATGCAGATAAACAAGTTTAAATCTAGAAAAGCTTGTGGAGTCTGTGTAGGAGCCACTTTAGTTGATGCTGATAAATGGTCCATTACTGCAGAAGCTCGTTTAATTAACGAGAGAGCTGCACACGTATCTGGTCAGTTCAGATTCTAAAGATTTGCTTAGAATTTCTCCTCACCTTGTTATCAGAGCCTACATCCTAGGCTCTGATTTATGCTCAGAGTTTCCGAATTTCTGAGCAATTTTTATTTCTCTCCTACGTCACATTCTATTAAGCCAAATAAATTATTTACTTATGCTCTTATCTAGCAGTTTCCTCTAGATTACACTCTTGCGTTAAAAGCATTAGTACACTACTATACCCCTTAATCAGTTTGCGCCCGTAGCTCAATGGTAGAGCTGTAGCCTTCCAAGCTACCGGTGTCAGTTCGATTCTGATCGGGCGCTTTCTTTAAAGACAACCAAGACTGAAATTCTGACTTTTATGTCAGAATGCCGTTGTTAACATATTCTAATTTTGAAATAGAGGTACAAAGCTTGGAATCCCAATCCTGCAAACTTACTGTCAAAGACCTTATGAGCGCGGGCGCTCATTTTGGACATCAAACCCGAAGATGGAACCCAAAGATGAAGCTTTACATCTTTGAGGAAAAAAACGGTCTTTACATCATCAATTTAGCAAAAACTTTACAGCAATTGCGTAATGCTCTTCCCCACATTCGTAAAGTGATTCAAGACAATAAAACCGTCCTATTTGTAGGAACCAAAAAACAAGCAAAGTGCGTAATTCGAGAAGCTGCAATAGAAGCTGGTGAATTTTTTGTTGCTGAGCGTTGGCTGGGCGGAATGTTAACCAACATGACTACAATCCGCAATTCAATCAAAACTCTGGACAAAATTGAAAAGGATTTATCCAGAAATCAGGCCTATCTTACTAAGAAAGAAGCTGCCCTTTTAGCCAAACGCCATCAGAAATTATTACGAAACCTTGAGGGAATTCGTTACATGAAGAAGGCTCCAGGTCTTCTAATTGTTGTTGACCCCAGTTATGAAAAAATTGCTGTTGCTGAAGCAAAAAAACTTGGCATTCCTGTCCTTGCTCTCGTCGATACCAACTGCGATCCTGCTCCCATTGACTACGTCATCCCCTGTAACGATGACTCTCTAAAAAGTATTCGATTAATCATCAACGTTATTAAAGAAAATATTATCGAAGCAAAACATAAGCTTGGTATAGAAATTGTTTCTCCAGTGAAAGTTTTAGACGTCCCCGATCTTTCAGGTTTTGAAGCGGGCCAAGAGGACGAATCCGAAGAAGAAAATCGACAAGAAGATCTATTAGCAAAAAAATTTGATAGCGAGGCAAACTAATGAGCGACTTTTCTATGGAGACCCTAAAAACATTAAGACAACAAACTGGTGTGGGGTTAACAAAGTGTAAGGAAGCCTTAGAAGCGTGCAAAGGAAATCTAGAAGAAGCCGTTGTCTATTTGCGTAAGCTTGGATTGGCGTCAGCTGGGAAAAAAGAGCATAGAGAAACTAGAGAAGGCATAATTGCAGCTAAAACTGATGGTAACGGCACCGCGTTAATCGAAGTAAACGTAGAAACAGATTTTGTTGCTAACAACGCAGTCTTTAGAGAGTTTGTCTCTAGTTTACTCAATGATATTCTCAAGTATAAAGTAGGTACCATTGAAGCCTTGTCTCAAGTAGTCTCGTCTCAAGATCCCTCTCTTTCTATAGATGAGTTAAGAGCAGTCACTATGCAGACTGTAGGAGAAAACATCCGCATCAGTAAAGTGGCTTATTTTCCTAAAGCTTCAAATTCTACTGTTGGCATTTATTCTCATGGCAACGGCAAGACAGTGGCTCTGACAATTCTTTCTGGTTCGTCTACTGCTGACAACCTAGCAAAAGATATTGCTATGCATGTTGTTGCTGCTCAACCTCAATTCCTAAGCAAAGAAAGTGTTCCTAATGAGGTCATTGCTAAAGAAAAAGAAGTTATTTCTTCTCAAATCCAAGATAAGCCTCAACAAGTGATTGAGAAAATCGTTTCAGGGAAACTAAACACATTTTTCCAAGAAGCCTGTTTACTAGAACAATCATTTATTAAGAATCCTAATCTGTCTATTCAAAACTTAATAGATGATTTCTCAAAAAGCTCTGGAAGCCCTGTTACAATAGAACAGTTTATTTTATGGAAAATAGGAGCCTAATAAAAAGATGGCTAAGCAAACTACCCGGGTGTTGTTTAAAATTTCTGGAGAAGCATTATCTAAAGATTCTAGCAACCGAATTGACGAAATGCGTTTATCGCGACTTGTATCAGAGCTAAGAGCAGTTCGTAATAATGATATAGAAATTGCTCTTGTTATCGGCGGCGGCAATATTTTAAGAGGGCTTGCTGAACAAAAAGAACTTCAAATTAATCGTGTATCAGCAGATCAGATGGGAATGTTGGCTACTCTCATCAATGGCATGGCAGTAGCCGATGCTTTAAAAGCTGAGGACATCCCTTGTCTTCTGACATCTACGTTATCTTGCCCACAGTTAGCTGATCTTTATACTCCACAAAAATCTATAGAAGCTTTGGATCAAGGAAAGATCCTCATCTGTACAACTGGAGCTGGTTCCCCCTATCTAACTACAGACACTGGAGCTGCTTTGCGAGCTTGTGAACTTAATGTTGACGTCTTAATCAAAGCGACTATGCATGTAGATGGTGTCTATGATAAAGATCCGAGGCTATTTCCAGATGCTGTAAAGTATGATTTCGTTTCCTATAAAGATTTTTTGAGCAATCAATTAGGAGTGATGGACGCATCGGCAATTTCCCTATGTATGGATTCTCATATTCCAATTCGCGTCTTTAGCTTTTTACAACATTCTTTAGAAAAAGCTTTGTTTGACCCTATGATTGGAACACTAATTAGCGAGGATGTAAATCATGTCTGTTCTCCAAGACACTGAAAAAAAAATGGCTGCGGCCTTAGATTTTTTTCATAAAGAGGTAAAGTCCTTTAGAACAGGAAAGGCTCATCCAGCATTAGTAGAAACCGTTGTAGTTGATGTTTATGGTACTACAATGCGTTTGTCAGACATTGCTTCGATTTCTGTTGCAGATCTTCGGCAGTTGGTTATTTCTCCCTATGACGGGAATAATGCTTCTGCGATTGCAAAAGGAATTATTGCAGCAAATTTAAATTTACAGCCTGAAGTCGAGGGTTCTATTATTCGCATTAAGGTCCCTGAGCCTACCGCTGATTACCGACAAGAGATGGTTAAGCAACTCCGCCGTAAGTGTGAGGAAACTAAGATCAATATTAGAAATATCCGAAGAGAAGCTAATGATAAGCTGAAAAAAGACTCTACCCTTACAGAAGATGTTGTGAAAGGTACTGAAAAAAAGATTCAGGAGTTAACCGATAAGTTTTGCAAACAGCTTGACGAGTTAACAAAGCAAAAAGAAGTAGAAATATCTTCGATATAAGTATGCGCTAGGGTTTTTCTTGTCCTTGTGACTTTTTCAGTCATAGAGAGGGAAAAGATTGCTCTAAAGAGAGGAAATTAGTAAAATTTATTCGTCTTGGCCCCATCGTCTAGCCTGGCCCAGGACATCGGATTTTCATTCCGGTAACAGGGGTTCGAATCCCCTTGGGGTCAAAGTATAAAATTAACAAGATGTTTTGGGTCTTTAGCTCAGCGGTTAGAGCACCTCACTTTTAATGAGGGGGTCGCAGGTTCAAATCCTTCAAGACCCATTTAGTTATTCTTGTTAGCTTTATTTTTTCTAAAAAATCTTTTTCTCCTTAGTTCTATTTTTGCTATGTACTGAGTACCGAGCATAATGGAGCTTAATTCATGACTAACTCACCTACTCACCAATGTTATCATTGTCAGAAGCCTGCTACCATATGCTATACAAAAATAGATAAGGACAGGGTCATCCGTTCTTATGTATGCGCAACATGTTCTTGTCCTAGCTATTACTATAATAATGAACACTTCGGTCTCTCTAAAGGGGGTGGGGTCCTTACTTTAGAGTGCGGCAACTGTAAAACCGTATGGCATTCGCAGCAAGATGATGAGCAACTGCTAGGCTGCCATCAGTGTTATACAAACTTCAAAAATCAGATTACTACTAAACTTAAGAATGACAGAGCAGTATCTTCATCATTTATTATGGAAAAAGGCCAAGGCTCTCTGCATATAGGCCGGGCACCTGGAGAAACTTCTACTTCAAACCCTCTTTTAAAACTTATAGCATTAAATGAAGCTTTAAAAGATACCTTAGAACGAGAGGACTATGAGCAAGCAGCAGTAATCCGTGATCAAATTAATCATTTAAAAACCAAAAATCCACATGACTCTTCCCAATGATTTACTAGAGAGCTTGGTAAAAAGAAAAGAAAGCTCACAGGCAAACAAAGTGTGGCCTGTAACTACATTTTCTCTATCTAGAAATCTTTCTGTGTCTAAGTTTCTTCCCTGTTTATCTAGAGAACAAAAATTAGAGATTCTCCAATTGATAGCGTCTCATTTTAACAATATTGAAGGCTTTGGGGAATTTATAGTTCTTCCTTTAAAAGAAGTTCCTCTATGGGAAAAAGAATTTCTAGTTGAACATTTTTTACTGCCCTATGATTTGGTTGGGAACCCTGAAGGTGAGGCACTCGTAGTTAGCAAATCTGGAGACTTTTTAGCAGCTATAAATTTTCAAGATCATCTCGTCTTACATGGAATTGATTTTCAAGGAAATCCTGAGAAGACTCTTGATCAATTAGTACAGTTAGAGAGTTATCTTCATAGCAAGCTTTCTTTTGCTTTTTCTTCAGAATTTGGATTTTTAACGACCAATCCGAAGAATTGTGGGACAGGCTTAAAAAGCCAATGTTTTCTGCATATTCCTGCTCTTCTATATTCTCAAGAATTTACAAATCTTGTCGATGAAGAAGCTGAGATAATCACTTCTAGTCTATTGCCAGGTGTTGCAGGATTTCCAGGTAATATTGTTGTGCTGTCCAACCGCTGTTCTTTAGGCTTAACTGAAGAGCAGCTTCTTTCTTCCTTAAGGATTACAGCCTCCAAGCTCAGCGTTGCTGAGGTCGCAGCAAAAAAACGGCTTTCTGAAGAAAATTCTCGCGATTTAAAGAATCATATCCTTCGTTCTTTAGGTCTGCTTACCCATTCATGCCAATTGGAGCTCAAAGAAACCCTAGACGCCTTAAGCTGGATACAACTGGGTATAGATTTAGGCTGGATTAAGGCGACACAAAATCATACCGTATGGAATCCGTTATTTTGGCAAATACGTCGAGCGCATCTTGCCTTGCAACAACAAGCTCAAGACACCAGGGATCTACAAAAAGATGCGATTACACATTTACGAGCTACCGTACTGAAGGAGTTAACTAAAGACTTATCTCCTGATAACTTCTAGTACGATTCTGAAGAGGAATATTTTTTAAAGGATTTATGCCTAAAACTGGGATCGAACCAGCGACCTACACGTTACGAATGTGTTGCTCTACCAACTGAGCTATTTAGGCATGTAGTAGGAAGCAGGGTACAAAAAAGCCAAGAAAACATAAAGTCATACGGCAGACAATATACCTTCTTGGCTTTCCCCCTGAATGCAACAGAGTTAGAAGCTATCCCATGGCGTAGAATATCATCTTTCTCTTTTATATACCACTACTGCGCTTCTATTTCTATCATTTTAAAGTCACTTTCAGCCTGCAAAGAAGGAGGTCCTTGGCATTCAGGAGCATGGCGAGGAGCCACTTGCATTGATCCTACATCAGCTTCCCAATTGTATCTATATCCTTCCTTATTAGTAACAAGAGTGCCCTCTTCAAAACTACTAATCACCTTAGGCTTAATAAACATCATTATATTGCGTTTTTGCCTTTGATCGATGGTACGGCTAAACAAACCACGGATTAATGGTATCGAGTTTAGCAAAGGCACTCCCGAAACTACTTTTGTAGTTTTATCTCTAATATGCCCACTCATAACTAAGAAACAGCCATCGGGGATTTGTAAACGTGTCGCTGCGTAAGTTTTATCTGTCACTGGAGTTAGCGATCCAGAAGCAGAATGTAATTCTGATATGGTTTGTTCGATTTGTAGAGTAACCACATTGTTGGGGGCAACTGTAGAGGTAACGACAAGGTTAACTCCAATATCTTCATAATCAATATTTTGAGTTACAGTGCCTGTTTCTTGAATGATGGTGTTTGTTGTTTGGTAAGGAACAGTTTGTCCTACAAAAAACGACGCTTGTTGTGTATCCTGGGCCATAATTCTAGGATTCAAAACAATGATAGTATCGCCATCTTGATCCAAAGCACTTAATAAGCCTCCTAAAGTGAGAAAAGACTTACCTTTATGACTCAGGACATTTCCGATAATTCCCAAACCAAATGCCGATGAGGCGTTCAGCATATCAGAAAATCCTGTCAACTGACCTGGTGTAGGAAGAGGGATAGAACCAGGATTTGGCGTAGCGGGAGGAATTGTTCCTTTTGTAGGTGTTGCTATTCCTGTGTTGCTCAATAGTCCAGAAGCATAAGCTACTTTACTTTGTTCATTACCTAATGCTACCCATTGAACTCCGAAGTCCCAAGACTTTTCTAAACTGGTATCTAGAATTAAAACTTCAATGTAGACTTGTTTAGGGGGTAAATCCAAACCATTTAACAGGCTAACAACTCTGTCTACATTCCCTTGATTTCCGATAATGACTATGGAGTTATTAACTTCTAACCACTGGATACTATTGAGAGTGTTAATGAAGTCTTCATCCATAGCTGTGGTTACATATAGGTTGTAACCAATATCTTGGAGAGCATTAGCAATCACCTCTCCATTTTGATACTTCAGCTTGTACATGAAGAATCGCAAACTCTTAGGATTAGTGGTTCCTGTTCCTCCCAAAGCCAAGGCAGTACTTGCAGAATCATCTAGAGTATGTGCCATTTCTGGGACATCTAAAGATTTTAAGAGTTGCTCAGCCTTATTAGCAAGACGTGGTGAAGAGACGACGAAAATTTTATTAGTTCCAGGCTGAATAAACATTTGGAAAGCATCATCCTCGGCCATGGTACCAAGAACATCTTGGCAGTAGCTAACAAGAGCCGCAGGATTCGCATACTTAACTTCGTATTCAGTCATATCTATAGTTGTGCCTGGACAATCTAAAGCAGCGAGCAAATCACTAACTTTATCGACATTGCCAGCAATATCCGAGATGATAACATGACGTGTGGCTTCGGAAGCACTAACGATAGCATCATGGGAAAGTAGAGGTTGAATAATATTTACTGCTGCAGAAGGACTGACACTATAGAGACGGAACACCCGGGTAACAACAACAGCTTCACAAGTTTCCTTTAAGGAGGTATCTGTTACTACTGTCGAGAGCTTGGAAAGATGTGGATTACGATAAATAAGGACATTATTTCCTTGTTCAACAACCTTCAAGTCATGCATTTTTAGGACTTGTAACAAGATTGTAGATAAGTCATCAACAGAAGTAGGATCGTGAGAAACAATAGTCACATTGAACTGCAAATCGTTGCTATCAAAGACAAAGTTCGTTCCAGAAATTTTACTTACAAACTGTAACAACTCTAAAATAGAGATATCTTCAAAATTTACAGTATAGCCATTATCTTTAAGATCTTCGCAGGTAATTTCCCGTTTTGACAAACGTTCTTTAACTTTATCCTCTTCAGACTGTTCTTGAGATGCAGGCATTGTCGCTGCTGCTTTCTCTATTCCTGGCGTAGATGGTGAAGAATTTGAGACATTTTGCTTAGAAGAAGAATCGATTGTTGCTTTTGTTTTACCTTTAACCTCTTTCTCTATAATCGAGGAAGCTTGCTCTTCAAGTTGTTTTTTTATACTCAGATTAATAGCATTTACTGCTCGGCGAGCATAATTTTGTTTCTCTTCCCAAACTTGTATGCTGTCAAGTTTCTCTTTAGAAATCGCGGGAATAGATTCTTCGACTTCTTGTTTTGGTAAAAAACGTGGAGACTTTTTTGACTCTGCGGTAGATTTACGACTTGTTTGCGTTTTTTTTCTCTCTTCAATTTCTCGCAAAGTAGTAGGTTTTGCTAGAAATGTAGATCCTGAAGTTTTTTGAAAATTTTTATCTTTAGCTGAGTCGAATTTAGAGAAGACTTTACTTGGGATAGAACCTGGAGTCGTTTTCTTGCTATGACTTTTCTTTGCTGAAAGCGAACCTGCTGAGTTTTTAGGACAAGCGGCTATCTGTTTTTTTTCATAATTTCTTTCATCTCTAAGATTGTGTTTCACATTTTCGGAGGTCTCTATAGACCTTTGCGAACTTACACCAAGTAAAACTAAATCTAAAAAAAAGAGACCACTTAAAATCCCGATCTTTTTTTTCTTTTTTTTGATGACTTGCAAGATTTTTCTTCCAATGTTCAATGTCACAGTTTTCACCGGATTCTTTTTAAGCTAATAAGCATTGAGGGAGAGGTACTTTCATTCACACGACCCTGTATTCCACCGCGTATGCTCTCTATGGGACAGAATATAGCTTTTTGCCTTCTATCTTGCAACTCTGCGAGTGATAGGGTTTGTTTTAAGGATGCAAAAGACTCGTCTAATTCCAGCGTACGCACTACAGCTTCATCACCTATTTCCCATGCAACCTTGGTTTCTCGAATTTGTAAAGAAGTAATTTTCCCCAATCCTGGAGAAAAGCTCTCAAAGTCTTGGAAAACCCTTCCCTGTCTTTTTATCCAGAAAACGGTTTTCCCACAAGCTATCCAAGAGAGTTCCTTATTTTCTTTCGAAATCTCAAGGCAGAATATAGAGATTCCCATCTCATCCATGGGTATTTCCATGCGAATCAAGAATTCATTGATTTCGCATATTCTATCTAAAAGAGGCCGCTGTAGATCTTGTTGGCAAACTAAACTTTTTATAACAGACAAAGCTATAGTTGCATTACTTGTAGGACTATAACCTAACCATAGATTAACAACATCGCCTTCAAGCAACGTATCAC
This sequence comes from Candidatus Chlamydia corallus, assembly GCF_002817655.1. NCBI lineage: Bacteria > Pseudomonadati > Chlamydiota > Chlamydiia > Chlamydiales > Chlamydiaceae > Chlamydia > Candidatus Chlamydia corallus. The sequence goes on along the minus strand of NZ_NWQK01000002.1, from coordinate 116,303 downwards.
AATATGCATGAGGATACAAGGGATATCCTTGATGATAGAGAACACCTGATATAAAATCTGGGAACTTTAACGATTCTGGTGCTAACCAGAATCGTTGTGCTTGGAGCTGTTCATAGAGAGTAGCGGTGTGATCTTTGATGCGTATATCCTTTTGCATTTCTCCAGACATACGGTAGTGATGTATATCCTGGATAAACTCTCGAATAGACCGATAGCGATTGTTAGGAGAAGGTTGCAATGCTTTGGATAAAATTTTGCTTATTCTTTCAGGAACTAACGAAAGAAAGACTCTTCCTAAAGAAAGGTGCCCCAAGATCAACTCGTAAGCTAATAAACCTAAAGCATAAATATCTGAAGCAGGAGAATGGGACTCTCCTTGGCGTTGTTCTGGGCTCATATAATACGGCGTTCCCGTGATGGCAGGATGCGCAGCGTGGATTGCTATATCCCAATCAGCAAGTCCAAAATCTATTAATTTGATTTTACCCTGGGGAGTAATCAGAATATTTTCAGGTTTGATATCTTTGTGGAGGATATTGCGACTATGGAGGTGTTCCAAAGCTTGGGCAATATCAAAGATGATATCTATGGCCTGGGGTAAAGAGATAAATTGCGCAAGGATGTAATCTCTTAAAGAGATCCCCTCTATATATTCCATAGCAATGTACAAGCAATCTTGCCATTTGCCATAGCGGTAAAACTTAACAATGTTAGGATGAGTAATTTGATGGAGACTCTGTGCCTCCTTAAGAAAGTTGTGAACAGAGCGACTATTGAAGGAAGGAGGGGGAGAAAAAACTTTTATGACTGTAGGATGTCGTGTTTCAGGATGTAGGCCTTGAACAACTCTGCTTCTTAATTTTTTACTCAATATTTTTTTAACATGATATCCACCAATCACCTGAGGTTCAGGAAGAGAGACATCACTGGGACAATCCATAAATCAAATCTTTCTTTATACCTCTAGAACGCGAATACCTAGAACATCTCCCAAAGCAATAATTTCGCCTCTGCCGACCTTAGCGCCATCTAAAATAATATCGATACCGTATGCTGGATGATTTCCCAAGCTCAACACACTACCTAAATTTAATTTTATAAACTCATCGACAGCTAAGGAATACCTTGCTACTTCGACTATGAGCTTACTGTATCCAGGAAGAGGGGCTGCAGGAGCTTGTTGATTTTCAGGAAGAGGAGGGTCTTCATGAGTCAGGTTAGGATAACTCGTGATCTTAAATTCTCCAGAGGAAAGGCTTAAAAAACGTCCGCCAAAAAACTGATGTTTTTGCACTGTGAGTAAAGCGCCACTTTCTTCTGTTTCAGGATCGTAAAGACAACTATCTAACATGATAAATGATCCTGGGACTACTTGATGCCATTCTTCTTGAGTGAGCTGAGAATAACCCACTTCTACAGAAAGAGAGATCAGTTGCGTTTGATCTATATTACGAAGATCGGACTCCTCATGAAGACCTGAGAAAAACTTGTGGCAACTTTCGAACGTCTCCTCTGGCAACAAGAGACGAAAGCGAACATTTTTCCCATCTAGGCGAAGAGAAACATCTACAACTTGGTAAGAGCCTTGCAAACTTGTAGCTGTAAACATGGCATCACCCCCGACTTTGGCAGACAAAGAGGGAACCCACTGCAGTTCTTCAAATAATTTACAGGCTTCTGCTACAAAATAATAATGAAAACCGAGAAGTTTATCCTTCTCATAGAAATATGAAGAAAGGCTGGCGTCATCAAATACTGCTACCATGAGCTCCTGGAGGTCTTCTTCGGATGTCAGGAACAAAAGAGTATCTTTTTCCCAAGGTTGGACTACCATAGGTTGTATTAAGAGGTGCACACCAAATTCTTTAGTGGCTTCTACAGCACTTATAGATCCCCGGAATTTTATAGAAACCTGAGCATCTTCGAGCCGGAATTTCTCTTTAATTTTATGTTGGCAGAGCTCCTTAGGAAACTCAGGAGCAGCAACCTGCTCCTCAGACTTCCCTAGGGAATTTAAGAAACTATTCCGAGATTTTAACCAACTGACACTAGGATCGGCTGCTACTGCCATAAATTACCTTTATAAACGTGCTTCTTCAATTTTATAAGGATTTTGCTCTTTATCGTCTTGTTGTTGTTTTTGATTCTGATCTCTTTGATCTTTATCTTCTTCTCTATGACGAATTGTAGATGCAATCATATGTAAAGGAGTTTGTATTTCTTCGAGTTTAGGAAGTTGTACTAAAAGATTTCCAACTGCAAATTCTTTTAATGTGAGTTGATGATTTTTCAAAGCACTCACTAAAGAAGTCAGTTGGCTAGGATTACTCGTAATGAGATCCGCAGCTTCTGCCATCTGTACAGCATCTACAAAACTTGAAAACTGCACAGAAAGCTCTTGTCCAGATTGTACTAGTGTAAGATTTACTCCAGCAAAGGCTTCAGGAACATTGGTATTAGTGTCCAAGACTAATTCCACAAGTTGCTCACCGTTGATCTCGGAAATCACCATAGATTCTACAGTAGAAAGTATGACATTTTCTATCCACTGCATATCGATACCAGCAACAGCTACAGGAGCAACTTCTACAACAGCTTCTGAGGATCCAGCTGCTGCGATATCTACAAGGGATATTCCAGCAAAAGCATTCTCAGCAGAGCAAAATTCTTGAGATTCTTGGTCTTCTTCTTTAGATCCCACTTCAGCAATCTCATCGTTAACACGCTTCTCTTCATCAGCAAGTTTTCTAGATTCTGTGCGAGAATTTCCTTTACTTGAAGTAACTTTTTCTTGCCGTGTTTGCTTCCCTTCCAAAGAAAATACTTTTACATCGCGATTATCTCTAGGTTCAGGAGCAGAGTTTTGGTTCACAGTATGAGTATCTGCTTTAGAGGTATATAATGATTCTGTTGTTTTGTTTAATTCCATGAACTAGCTTCCCCCTGATTCACGTTTTTTTTTCTGGCGCAGTTGAAAAAGTAGCTGCCCCATTTCATCTTGTTCTTTTTCTTCAGCGCGAGCTTCTTCTTTGAGAGCTTCTTTCATCCACTCTTCTTTATGGAGTCGCGTTTTCTCTTCTTCTTTTCTACGCTTAGCTAAATTTACTTCTGCTTTTTCAAGTTCTTTAGAAGCAGCGAGCACAACATCTTTCTGTTTGTTGACCTTTTCTTCTTCTTCAGAGAGCTCCACTGCGACGACTTTGATATAAGACTTTATTTGTAAAACAGCGTCGCTGGTTGTGCCCTCATCCAACAAATCACGGAGTTGTTGGATTTTTTGCATATAATGATTTTTAACTTTATCGCGTTCGGCTTCTTTCTCTCGTAATTTCTCTTGTTCTATTTCTAAAAGACGTCGTTTTTCTTTAACAACTTTTTCTGCTCTATCTACACGATCCTTTTTAATCGCTAAAACAGGCTCTAGTGGATATTTGGCCACAGTGTACTACTCTTTATTTAGCGGAAAATGGCGCGCAGTTGCTGTGCTGCTTCCTCATAATTTGTCTTTTCGTGGATATCTTGCTTTAAAAATCGATTCAATTTGTCAATGTGATCGATAGCAAAATCTACCTCACGATCAGAGCCCCGTCGGTATTCTCCAATACGGATAAGCATCTCATTGGCTTTGTATTTAGCTAAAACTTCCCTTGCTTTACCTATAATCCGTCGTTGTTCCTCAGGAACAATAGCCGTAAGTAGTCGGCTAATGGAAGCAAGTACGTCAATTGCAGGATAATGGTATGCTTGAGCTAATGCATTGGAGAGAACAATATGCCCATCCAAAATCGATTTCACTTCGTCGGCAACAGGTTCGTTCATATCATCTCCTGCGACTAAGACCGTATAAAATGCTGTAATTGTTCCCTTATCGGACGCTCCCGATCTTTCCAAGAGACGCGGTAGTGTGGAAAAAACCGATGGAGTGTATCCTGCTCTAGCAGGGGGCTCTCCAGCGGCTAACCCCACTTCGCGCAATGCACGAGCAAACCTAGTGACAGAATCCATCATTAGTACTACGGTTTTACCTTGATCACGGAAATACTCTGCAATTGCAGTTCCTACATAGGCGGCATTAAGTCGCAATTGCGACGATTGGTCAGAAGTAGAAACGACGATTACCGAACGTTTCATGCCTTCTTCTCCCAAATCCCCCTCAATAAACTCACGTACTTCGCGCCCCCTTTCTCCAATAAGCGCGATTACATTAACGTCGGCTTCTTCAGCGTTTCTTGCGATCATACCTAAGAGCGAAGATTTTCCCACTCCAGCACCAGCAAAAATTCCTATACGCTGCCCCCTAGCGACCGTGAGCATACCGTCTATACAACGTACACCCGTAGATAAAATCTGTCGTAATTTCGCCCTATGTAAGGGATCTGGAGGTGCACGAAAAATAGGAAATGTTTGATCCACATTCTGTAGTGGACCTTTAGTCTCTATATCTATAGGTTCTCCTAACCCATTTAGAACTCGACCTAAAAGGCCGTTTCCTGCTCGAATATGTAGAGGAAGTCCTGTAGGAATCACTTCCGAAGAAGGACTCACTCCTGACAGCTCTCCTAAAGGAGAGAGAAAAGCAAAACTCTGGGTAAAACCAACGACTTCTGTAACGAGTGGCTCCATACCACTACGCTTCACTAAGCACACTTCTCCAACGCGTACATTAGGAACTACGGCTTTGATTAACATGCCGACCACTTCTGTAATACGGCCTACTACAGTCGTAAGATTCACATCCCCAAGTTGGGACATGAGAGTGTCAAAATCGGTTGTTAACTGATCCATGTTAGCCTAATTGCGTTGTCATAATCGTTTTCACGCTACTTACTGAGGTACCTACAATACTAGCGAAAAGTTCTGCTCTTTGCGTAGCTCGCTGTACAGCATATTGTACTTTAAGGAAGTTTGCTAAACTCTCACGATTACCATCTCTATCAGAGAAGTAGAGCAACGCACGATTTAGAACTTCCTCTCCAGAAGAAACCCAATCAATGACTTTTCTTGTTACCGAAGAGTCTTCTTCTTGATCTTGTTTCTTAGTATCTTGTTGCGTATGTTCAGCAATCGTATTTAAGTCCTCGTTAATTAAATCTATAATCACTCCTACAGCTTGAAAATGCTCATCTGCAAACTGTGCTGTTGTCTGACTATCTTCGAAAGTCGAGCGGAAATCCCAGAGACGCCCTTTAAGGTTGTTGATTTGCTCTTGGAGTTCTTCTGATTCCAAGGCCTCTTGCAGCTCAGGATCGATTAAATTAGAATTTTGGTCTTGCATCATCGCCATAGGATTCGGCTTAAATCCTTCGATAAGAGCGTCATTTTTAGGCGCAACATAAGATCCCAAAGCAAAGGGAGAAATATCTTTTTTTAACTCACTTACTAGGGGAGTGCCAGAATTTTGAGTTAGAGATTTTGTTTCTGAATCGCCATCAAGATTGGGGAAACATTCTATAGGGTCTATCATAAAGCAATGAAACCATCTTACTATTTTTGTCCTAAAAGCTTAGCCTAAAGGACCTGCACTTTTTGCCACTAAAGTATCATGCCAGTCTAAGACAGACTGAGCAAGAGCTCTTGTGGATTCTATTTCACAATTTGCTATCACTTGATCAGCAAATTTTAGGCAACTTTCTAGACTCTCTCTACGCACTTCAAAAGAACTCTCTTGATGCAATACGATGAGCATATGTGTAAGAGATAAAAATGCTTTTATACTCCAACTGTCTTCATTGTCTTTTACAAGTTTACTTAGACGTTCTTCAGCATCAAAAAGGTCCATTTTATGCAAAGAAATCAATGCGAGTCCTAGATCATGACCATAATGATTAGGGTTTAGAATATGCAGAGATTGAAATAACTTTCTTGCGCTATCTTCATCTCCCTGTTTAATGGCCAAAAGGCCTGCTTCAAATAACAAAGCAAAGTCTGCTTCAAATATTTCCAAATCTGCCATGATCTCTCTCTTATATTATTAACTTCCTTTAACTGCTCTAGCCATTGTGATCATTTCTGTGTTCACAGCGGTTAGGATGTTCGATACAGATTCCATATACTGTGATAAGATCTGCATACGGAATTGCAAATTGAACATAGTTCCCAAGTCAACAGTACCTTGTGTTGATGTTTCTAATTCAGTTAAATACTGTTGAACACCCTTCACGTAAGTACATACGCCGTCTAGCATCTTATTAAAATCGAATGCTGTACAACTTTTATTTGTAGCCATAGATTTTTCTCCTCTGGACCTTTATATCATCTTGCGGTTGATCCGACCCAGAACTTTCTGTAAAGCTACATAGCCCGCTAACAACACTTGTTGTTGTCCAAAAGATTCTTTATCGGATCCTTCTCGAAGAAGTGCATTTAACTTATGAACCTTATCTTGCACACTAGCTTTAAGTTCTTGAGCTCTGTTATGATCTTGCATATCTTGTTCTAAATCTAACAGCGGCTGAGAATTTTTTTCTTCTTTCGCTGTATTTTCCATATTAAACATAGAATATCTACCTAAATATAAATAATTAATAAACCCCAGTAATTGGTTATTTATTGTAGTCTATTTTATATTTCAACCCTTCCTTTTCTAAAAAGATCGCATTGGGTTGTATACTTGTTACTGTCATACCGTCAATCACGTCCCCTCTTGTTAAGATTCTGCCATTGACAACTACATTGATACTTATCTCCCCATATCTAGAATAGCCTGTAACACGATAACGATTCGGGTAACGTAAGTTTAAATCTATGATTCCCTCTTCAGCAGGAAGTAAGACAGCAAAATTTTTGACTAGCCTCACCCCAGGGATACTTGAAAGTTCTTGAACAACAGCACGGAATTTCTCTGCATCATCGTTATTCACATAACCAGTAAGAATAACCTCACCGTTCACAAAGGCAACATGGATATTTGCAAAACCTCCTTGAAGAAGATGGCCCGCAATTGCCTTCAGCATTTGTGTTTCAACAACAACTTTATTCTCTAGTAGCGAGAGATAATTAAAATGTATATTTAAATAATCAACGAGACAAGCAGCTTGCTCCTCAGTCTTAACATAGCCTGTGATAACAAATTTCCCTGGTTCTGGGGAATGCATACTGATTCCCTTAAACTCGGGACGCTTTGAGAGAAGAATGTTCATCTCTTGCCAAACAGCTTCATCATCAATGACGTTATCATCTATAGATTTCACAAAGGAAAGAGCATCTACTTTATAGAGTAGCTCACTTTTGTCCGCACTATTTTTGACATGTCCGATTAAAAAAAGTTGGCTGTTCGTTTTATTAAATGTATAACGCACAGTGGAAAACTGATTTATAACTTGGGCAAGGTCTTCTTGATAATCGACATTTTCTAAAGGAACCACTTCTTTTGTATGGAAAAGAGAGGCTGTCCCTATACCAAATAGAATAGCCAATCCACCAATAAATAAAGTAAGAATGAAAGATCCCGTAGGTAGTGTAGCTCGTTTTTGCTTTTCTTCTTCTTCTTGAGCCTCTTGTCTTTCTAATGCTTCGGCATCTTGCTGTCTTCCAAATAAACTGTAATCTTCGGGAGATAAAGAGGCGACTATAGTGTCCGCTGGAGCATGATGATCTATAAGTAAAAATAACGTAGTTCCTAAAGCTACCGCTTGATTTGAACTCAACGTGGAAGTCTTATCAATTTTTCGTCCTTCAACAATCACGCCATTTTTACTATCGAGATCTTCGATAATGATACCACCATCATTACCCACAACAATTTTAGCATGTTGATGCGAAACACTTAAGTCATTAAATACTATGTCGCAAGTTGTAGGATCTGTACCTAAAATATAGCTTTTTCCTGAATCTAAATGGAACTCAGCACCAATATTAGCTCCAGCTAAAACTTTAAGTAAAAAACGAGGAGGCTGCGTCAAATCTACAGATATATTTTTTTTGGCAATATCATCGATTTCTGCTGGGAAAATTGTCTGATCAAATCGGAATAGATCTTGAACATGAAACGGGGATAAAACAGAGCTCTTTTCGTTCTCGACTTTCTTAGCGCCTTCTTGGCCATCCTGTGCAGCGGGTTCATTTTTATCATTGGCAGTGTCAGAATCTTCCGCACCTTCAGCAACTTCTTCTTCTTGTAAAAAGGCTTCTTCTGCTTCTTTATCTTCCTCGTCTTTTTGTGAATCACCAGCTGTTACTTCGTCAGAGTTTTTCTGTCTCTCCTCGATCTCAAGTTCATCTTTTTTTTCTCGAGAAGCAGGCTTTTCTTTTCTTTCGATCTTTTCTTCTTTTACAGGTTCTTTTTCTTTCAGAGGAGTCGTATCCGTAGAAGCTTTTTTAAGAGAAGGTTCTGCTGACTTTGGTTGCGGATCTTGACTAGGCGAAGCTCCGTTATCTTCCATAATGGCATTCTGGGGTTCGTTGGTTCCTTCTTCTCCTTTCGGAGAATCGTTTGCATTTTGCGCCTTTGGACTCGAAGATTCTTGTGAAGATTCTTGGAAATCCCCTTTGGCAATTCTACCTTTTTGCTGACTTTTTTTTCCTTTTGCTGATGCAAGAAAAGCGTCAGCAAGCTCCTGATCCTTACTTGTAATTGGATCACCACTTCTCTGATCCGCTGGCTTTTCCTTAGCCTTCGCTGAGCTATCTGTTTGCGAAGCTTGCCGAGACTCAGTAACTTTTACCTGTTTATTACTATCGGACAAATCCTCAGAAGCATTAGAAAAATTTTCTTCAGAGAGATCAAAATCATAAACAAGGTCTTGAGGATCAAATTCATCTAATAAGAAAGAATACTGATTGCTTCCTAAGCGGATCGTATCTTCGTTTTCCAACTGTGTAGTTTCTTGGATCTCAACATCATTTACAAAAATAGGAATCGTATCATCTAAATTTGTGATATAGTAACTTTCGTCTGTTTTATTGATAAGAGCTTGAGATAAGGCGAGTCTGGAATCTTCAACAGGAATGTCATTAGCACTAGAGTCGCGTCCTATAGACCAACTTACCCCATCTTCCAAAACAAAAATTACACCAGACAAGGGGCCTTCATCAACAATTAATCGTACTGCCATTTATTCCACCCTGTTACTATTTACCTAGGCCAAGATCTGACAGCCATGTCTCTGAAAAATTCATAAAGCTCTCAACATGTCGCACAAAATCATCATATGTAGTATCCCCAGAAAATCTGCGAACCATGACAACACCGCCCTCGGAATCCAAACCTAAAGCACTGCCTCCTGTTTCTCTACCGAATAGATTGCCAATCATCATTTGCAAGTATATTTTTGCTGTATCAGCAGACGGAGGCAAAGCTCCTAACGAAGCACTTAAAACAATATCGTTATCAGCATTTTGCTGAGCACGCACTTTAACTACCTCACTTATAGGTAAGACATAGGCCCCGTCAGCATCCAACTCAAGAGTTGACGTTATACCCATATACGTGGCAAAATTTTTTATTAATTTTTCCAACATACTCGTGTTTTCCAACGCAGCAATGGTTGTCTTTGCTCCGTGAGGAATCGAGACAATCTCATTTCTAAAACCTGCTTTTTCTTCCTTTAAATCGAGTTATGCCAATACGAACTTTAAAAATAAAAACGATTTCTCATTTGTAGAAATAGCATTAAGTGATTTTTTTTGTTCATCTTTTTCATTATAAAGAACAAGAGACCACAAGAAAAATCGAGCTAAATCCATGACAAGATTTAATAATTATAATCTATCAGTTAACCAGAATACGCTCATTCCCTCGTAGACATCGGAGGGTATTCGTACTTCTAATGAAAGTTTAGAGTATTTTCGAAAGCTGTATATGTCAAGAGATGAATTAGGCATTAAAGCATCAATAGCTTAGAACAGAATGCACGCAAGAAGCTGAAATTTGCCTCTGGGATATATGTGAGCTCTTTTTTTCGTAAATTTCCCATTGTTTTTTTGCGGCACAAGTTAAAGAAAGTTTCGCTCTATTTACTCCTTCTTTGCTGCATTGCAATCTTTTTTGCACGCATTCACTAATAAAATCTATATCTAAATAAATAAAATGTTTTGGGGGTTTTTTCCATAAAAATGTTCGCGGCACGTTAAAATCAAACACAATACGATCTGGAATGCTAGCAAGACTTTCATAGGAAAGGTCAAAAAATTGAGAGGCAGGCTCTGACGAACCAAAGAAAATGACATCATACGGCTCTCTAAATGAGAGATCTTCTCGAGATAAGGTTCTGTATGGGCCAGTTACCTCTTGTCTAGAACAAAAGGTAATCTTATAGTAGCCACTTTGATACAACCTGGCTGCTACTTTCCTATTAATATCTGAGTACCCCACGAATAAGAAGTTCGTATTTATGGACTTACCATAGCTAAGGAGAGTCTCTTCAACGATAGTTTCTATATTCACTTCATGTTGGGGAAACGCTCTTCGTGAGCGATAATCCTTACCCTCCTTTAAAGCTTTTTGAAATAAAAAATGAAGCTCAAAGGGCAAATCTCTTTGTTTTCCTCCCTTCAAATACGCCCGTTTTACCTGTCCTTGAATTTCAGTTTCTCCAAAAATCAAACTATCTACACCACTCGTAACCTGAAATAGGTGAGTAAAGCAGGACAAACCTCGATGGCGATATGGACACATTCCTTGAGAAGTAAATTCTGAAAGCAGCGCTGCTTCAGCAATTTCAGGACTTTCTGAATAATAATAAAGTTCCGCTCGATGACAAGTAAGCAAAGAGATAAATGCGCCTCTTTCGCCTAAAAAACACTGTGCTAGAAAAAGATTTTTTTCAAAAGATTGTAGGTATTGAATAGCCCGCTCTCTTTCTTTTAAAGCGGCTTCACGATAACTGATTCCAACAACTCCTAACACCATAAGCACGATTCGATAATTTCAGAACAGTATGAAGGAAACTTATACCAAATTCACCAATGAAAAGTAACTTAGCTGTATAGACGAAGAGAAAATTAGAAGCCATCAAATAATCTATTTATGGTTGCTCATTAGGCTTTGAAGGCTTCTTTCTTTCGCATATAGCACAGGCTCTTTAAGTTGTCTTAAAAAAATCAAAACATAATTTTAACTCCCATCTTTAGTGGAAATCAAAGAAGAAGTATCGCCTATTTTCATAATTTCGATGCTTTGTTCTTTCTTGATTAGGAAAAAGATGTTCGGTTAAGATGCACTTTAGGCTTCTAAGAGAGTTGAAAGGATTCTGTTGTTACATGATAAGACTTTCACGGATATGCAGTTTAAAGCTGAATCAACGGAATAGCAGTCAATTACCTCAAGATCCATTTAGCCCTAAGGCAGACTTTATGCGTTGAGCTTATCCCTTTTCTTGTTGCAAAATAGATAAACAATCAAAAGATTGACCTATCCGCTCTTCTTAAAAATTCAACAAAATACCAAACACATGGCGGCATATACAGAAGCAAGTATTCTTTCTTTAGCCTCTCTTGATCACATTCGTCTCCGGGCTGGAATGTACATTGGAAGGCTAGGCAATGGTTCTCAAAGAGAGGATGGCATTTACACTCTTTTTAAAGAAGTTGTTGATAATGGGATTGATGAATTCATCATGGGCCATGGCAAATCTTTACAAATTTCTGCTAACGACAAGCAGATTTCAATCCAAGATCAGGGTCGCGGTATTCCTTTAGGCAAACTTATAGATTGTGTCTCTAAAATCAATACGGGAGCTAAGTATACCCAGGATGTTTGTCGCTTTTCGGTGGGATTGAATGGAGTGGGGCTCAAAGCTGTTAACGCGCTATCAGAAATATTTTCTGTGCGTTCTGTAAGAAAGAAAAAGTATCACCTTGCTACCTTCTGTCGAGGAATTCTGCAAGATTCTCAACAAGGTTCTACCAAAGATCCTGACGGAACTTTTGTTTCCTTCGCTCCTGATCCTTCTATCTTCCCTGATTATATCTTTAATCACGACTTTCTAAAAGAGAAAACCCGCCAATACACTTACTTACATCCTGGATTAGAGATCCTCTTTAATGATGAAGTATTTTTGTCTCGGAATGGTCTAAAAGATCTTTTTAATGCAGAGGTCCCTGAACTGCCTTTATACTCTCCCCTGTTTTTTCAAAATGATGATCTATCTTTTATCTTTTCTCACCTTGAGGGACATACGGAGCGCTACTTTTCTTTTGTCAATGGACAGGAGACTCTTGACGGAGGGACACACCTGACAGCCTTTAAAGAAGCCATAGTCAAAGGAGTAAATGAATTTTTTGGAAAGACGTTTGTTTCGAATGACATTCGAGAAGGCATCGTCGGTTGTATAGCAATAAAAATAGCCTCCCCCATTTTTGAATCCCAAACTAAAAATAAGCTTGGAAACACACAAATTCGCACCCCTTTAATCAAAGATGTGAAAGAAGCCATTATTCAGGCGTTACGTAAAGATAAGGCTACTGCTGACCTTCTTTTAGAAAAAATAAAATTCAATGAAAAAACTCGAAAGAATATCCAATTTATAAAACAAGATCTCAAAAGCAAGCAGAAAAAAGTACATTATAAAATTCCCAAACTTCGGGACTGTAAATTTCACTATAACGATCGATCCCTTTATGGTGAGGCTTCCTCTATTTTTCTTACCGAAGGAGAATCTGCCTCTGCCTCTATTCTTGCTTCAAGAAATCCCCTAACTCAAGCTGTTTTTTCTCTTCGAGGAAAACCGATGAATGTCTTTTCTTTAGAAGAAACCAAAATGTATAAAAATGATGAATTATTTTATTTAGCAACCGCTCTTGGCATTACTCAAAATGATATCCAACATCTGCGTTATAACAAAGTCATCCTTGCCACTGATGCGGATGTAGATGGCATGCATATCCGTAATCTCTTGATTACTTTCTTCCTCAAAACACTGCTGCCCCTTGTAGAAAACAATCACCTTTTTATTTTAGAAACTCCTTTATTTAAGGTTAGAAACAAAACAACCACACTGTACTGCTATTCCGAGCAAGAAAAGATGCTCGCTTTACAGCAGATCGGAAACAAGGACTCCTCTTTAGAAATCACAAGATTTAAAGGCTTGGGAGAGATTTCTCCTAAAGAATTTGCCGCTTTTATAGGTCCTGACATACGGCTCACCCCAGTTACAATCACTTCTTTAGAGGATATTTCTTCGATTTTACAATTTTATATGGGGAAAAATACAAAAGAGAGGAAACAATTTATTATGGATAACCTTATTACTGATTTTTAATTTATGCGTGACGTTTCAGAGCTCTTTAGAACACATTTTATGCACTATGCCTCTTACGTGATTTTAGAAAGGGCGATTCCTCATATTCTTGATGGGTTAAAACCAGTCCAACGCCGACTTCTATGGACGTTATTCCGTATAGATGATGGAAAAATGCATAAAGTTGCTAATATCGCGGGAAGAACTATGGCTCTCCATCCCCATGGAGATGCTCCTATTGTTGAAGCTCTTGTTGTCTTAGCAAATAAAGGCTACTTAATCAACACCCAAGGAAACTTCGGAAATCCTCTTACAGGTGATCCTCACGCTGCTGCCCGTTACATAGAAGCTCGACTCAGCCCTTTGGCTCGAGAAACCCTTTTTAATACTGACTTAATTGCTTTCCATGACTCTTACGATGGAAGAGAAAAAGAACCCGACATTTTGCCAGCAAAGCTTCCTGTTCTTTTACTCCATGGTGTCGACGGGATTGCTGTAGGGATGACGACTAAAATTTTCCCTCACAATTTTGTAGAACTTCTAAACGCTCAAATTTCTATTTTAAATAACAAAAATTTCACTGTACTTCCTGACTTTCCTTCGGGAGGACTGATGGATCCCTCGGATTATCAAGATGGTTTGGGATCGATTACACTTCGGGCATCTATAGAGATTGTTAATGATAAAACGCTTGTAGTGAAACAAATTTGCCCTCAATCTACAACTGAGACATTGATTCGTTCTATAGAAAACGCAGCAAAACGCGGTGTTATTAAAATCGATACCATCCAAGACTTCTCTACTGATGTCCCCCATATTGAAATTAAACTTCCTAAAGGCTCTCGAGCAAAAGATGTTCTTCCCACTCTATTCGAGCATACCGAATGCCAAGTGGTACTCTATTCTAAACCGACAGTGATCTACAATAACAAGCCTGTAGAGTGTTCCATATCTGAGATTCTCAAACTTCAAACTCAAGCTCTACAGGGATACCTTGAAAAAGAACTTTTATTACTCCAGGAACAATTAGCTCGGGACTATCATCACAAAACCTTAGAATACATCTTTATTAAACATAAGCTCTACGACTCTGTCCGAGAATCTCTAGCAATGAACAAGAAAATTTCCGCTGAGGACCTACATCAAGCTGTGTTACGTGCACTTGAGCCTTGGCTTCTCGATCTCACAACTCCCCCTACAAAACAAGACACCTCGCAACTTGCTTCATTAACTATTAAGAAAATCCTCTGTTTTAACGAAGAAGCTTGTACTAAGGAGCTTCTAGTCATAGAAAAAAAACAAATCGCGATACAAAAGGATCTTGAAAGAATAAAAGAAGTCACGATCAAGTACCTCAAAGGACTTTTAAAACGGTACAGTCACTTAGGAGATAGAAAAACACAAATCACAAATGTTACGATCGCAAAGAGACCTATCTTGAAACAACAAAGCTTAATTTAAAAATTAAGTTTTATGTAAAAAATTTCTCTTTAATAATAGATGGTAAAATATTTTCTTTTTAAATTAGAATTAACTTTATAGACACTATAACCATTCCAGTGCGAGATTATGGAACCACGTCACATTTATATAAGAAAACCAGAAACTCCAAAAACTCCCGAAGCAGAAAAACCCGGTGTGCCTGAGTATATGACTATGGCAAACATTCCTCATTTCGAAGGTCCTGTAAAAACTCTTGACCAGCTACGTTTAGCCCTTATCGAACAACGAGGGGCTGAGGAAGGGCAAAAGATGTACGACAATTTCATTCAGTCTATTTTAATTTCAACATTTGGACTTGTACATAAAGATATGGATCGAGCACAAAAAGCTTCTAAGCGCATGCGATCTGTGTATAAAGAGTAATAATGTCTTTTACCTATTTCCTAGCTCTTCCAATAGATAGACTGATGCAAGAACAGTTCCTAGGTTCTCCTAAGCGGTGGGCATCTTTACTTGACTCACCTTTATACCTTACGCTCATTGCTTATCACAACACTCCTTATTTAGCTAAGAAGCTCTCCGATTTTCCTTGGACTTTAGAGAAATGGCAAAAAATGGTCCTGCATGTCTCTAGTCTATTGAAGTCTATATTTTTATGTTCGGACCTTTCCTCTTTAAGGCTGCTTGCCTGTTCAAAATTCGAAATGTTGACTTTAAACGACCTCTATCTTCCCACCCAGAATATCTAAAGAATGGCTGAATCAAGATTTCGTGGTCTTTTCTTTGACTCAAATTTCAAAATCTCATTTACCAAGACCACTCCCGATTTTGATATCCTTACGTTTGAGATAAATAGGATCGCCGAGGTGTCGATTCCATCACTTGATCGCAACGTATTTGATATTTCTATCTTTATAGACTCATAAGATTATTTTTGAATATTTCTAAGTATCTAAGGTTCAGAAAAAGATCGTTTCTTCCAATAAAATCGCTAGATCCTTAACTGATTCGATATTAAACTAGTAAACAAGATTATCAAGATACCAATGAAAACTGTTGTTTCCTTTACTGTAAGTAAAGAAAGTTCGGGGCGTTTGGATAAGTATCTTACCGAGGTACATCCAGCACATTCCCGAACTTTCTACCAACAACATATTTTAAATCGGCTTGTCCAAATCAACGGGCAAATAAATACAAAGGTATCCACACGCCTAAATTCTGGTGATATAGTCACTATAGATATTCAAGAAAAAGAAGAACTTCTTGAACTAGTAGCAGAAGCGATCCCTCTAAATAAAGTTTACGAGGATGCGATGATCTTAGTGATAAATAAGCCTCGGAATATGGTGGTTCATCCCGCACCTGGTCATTTTCATGGCACCTTGGTTCACGCTCTTCTCAATGAAATAGGAGAGAGGCTTAAGGGAGAATTTCCTGAGGAACCCTGGAGGCCAGGAATCGTACATAGACTCGATAAAGATACTTCTGGATTGATTATCACCGCAAAAACTCGGAAAGCAAAGCAAGTCTACAGCGACCTTTTTGTTACTAAGCAGTTAAAGAAAAGCTATTTAGCAATTTGTATAGGCAAACCTAGTCACACGACGATCCATACAAGCATAAGCCGACACCACAACAAACGTAAAGAAATGACTGTAAGCTCTCAAGGCAAAGAAGCAATTACCCATTGCCAAGTCCTTGCCTTTAATGGAAAATTGAGTTTGGTTGCCTTATCTCCAGAGACGGGAAGGACCCACCAACTTAGAGTTCATATGAAACATTTAGGGACTCCTATTCTCGGGGATCCTGTGTATGGGATCTCTTCTATGAACTGTAGTTACGGCCTTGACAAACAACAATTGCACGCCTATAGCCTGGAATTTACCCATCCAGAAACTCTACAATTTTGTTCGTTAAAAGCTAGCCTACCTCAAGATATGCACTCCCTCTTACTAAAAGAATTTCGTAATGAAAAAACTATAATGAATAAAAATTTCTTGGAATCGATTTTAAAACAAACAATAATCTATTAAAAAGTTCATTTATTTTAGAAAACGCATTAAAATTAATTAAAATTGAATTTCATTTTTTAACATCTCTTTTTAAAGACAACGCGAATCAGTTAAGGATTACTATGAAAGAATTTTTAGCCTATATCATTAAAAATCTAGTTGACCGCCCCGAAGAAGTACACATTAAAGAAGTTCAGGGGACTCACACAATTATCTATGAACTAAGTGTAGCTAAACCTGATATTGGGAAGATTATTGGCAAAGAAGGCCGTACGATTAAAGCTATTCGTACTCTTCTAGTTTCTGTAGCAAGCAGAAATAATGTTAGAGTCAGTTTAGAAATCATGGAAGAGAAGTAGTGTTAGGCATTGCTTAAGTATTTATCATTGAAATTGCTAGCCTAAGGGGAAACCGAGGGCTGCCGCTTTATAAAAACAGTCCACGGCTAACCATAAAAACTCGGACCGAGCAGGACTCGAACCTGCGACCATTCGCTTAGAAGGCGAATGCTCTATCCACTGAGCTATCGGTCCATATTTTTGTATTACTTCAACCTTAATTGGGGGTGCTGAGCACGAAAGTGCGAATCCCTCAATCAGTATAAATCTAACAAAAAAAAAGTCAATTCTGACACAAGATTTTCTTGTTCCCCGAAGAGCTTCTTTCACAAATCTCTAATGAAAAACTCTATAGCCACACTCTTATAATTTTACTTAAAATTACGGAGCAACTTGGATTGTATTCTCCGATCTTATAACCTGGAAAATTAGAATCAATAGTTGCTTTACTCTAAAGAAGGATGGTCATGTTCAATAACAAAATGATCCTGATTGCTGGCCCTTGTGTTATTGAGGGAGAAGATATTACCTTAGAAATCGCTGCAAAGTTACAGTCTCTCCTAGCTCCCTATGCAAATCGTATCCAATGGGTTTTTAAAAGTAGTTACGACAAAGCAAATCGCTCTTCTTTAAACTCGTTCCGGGGACCTGGTTTAACAGAGGGGTTACGCATCCTAGCTAAGATTAAAGAAACTTTTGGAGTGAACATTCTTACAGATGTCCATACACCCGAGGAAGCTTATGCAGCCGCTGAGGTCTGCGACATTCTTCAAGTTCCTGCTTTC
This sequence comes from Candidatus Chlamydia corallus, assembly GCF_002817655.1. Taxonomy (NCBI): domain Bacteria; kingdom Pseudomonadati; phylum Chlamydiota; class Chlamydiia; order Chlamydiales; family Chlamydiaceae; genus Chlamydia; species Candidatus Chlamydia corallus. Next base: position 98,547 of record NZ_NWQK01000002.1, on the reverse strand, counting down.
CTCTGTAGACAAACCGATCTCCTCATTGCAACTGCAGAGACTGGTGCTATAGTAAATTTAAAAAAGGGACAGTTTCTCTCTCCTTGGGATATGCACGGGCCAATTAATAAAGTTCTCTCTACAGGAAATGACAAAATCTTACTCACAGAAAGGGGGAGTACCTTCGGATATAACAACCTTGTTTCTGATATGCGTTCCATTGCTGTCTTAGGTCGCACAGGATTCCCTGTAATTTTTGATGCCACACATTCTGTACAGCTACCAGGAGCTCTCTCTACAGAAAGTGGAGGTCAAACAGAATTCATTCCTACTCTTTCGCGAGCTGCTCTAGCTGCAGGAGCTCATGGCCTTTTTGTAGAGGCTCATCCCGATCCCAAAACAGCGAAAAGTGATGCAACTTCTATGTTGAATTTAGAAGAATTGGCCTCTCTCCTTCCTATCTGGGATCAATTATTTACCTGCGTCAGTTCGTTTAGCATGGTCTCAGCATGACAAAATTTTTATACTGTGGTCTCTTTTATTCTGTGGGACTGCTTATTTTAGCTTTTGGGACTATGGTAGCTATTATTCAAGTGGATCAAATTTGTGATGTTTCCTGCATGAATAAACACTTTCAAGAATCTCCGCCTTTTTTAAAAATAAAAAAGGTGGGAGTCTCTAAACAAATTTGCTCTCCCGAAGAGCGATTCTTCAATTGTAAGGTTGATAAATCGTGTATGGAACTGCATTTCCCGCAATCTAGTTATTCCTGCAAAGAGTATCTCTCGAGGATATCGGGGCGTATCCTAACACAAAATTTTGAAAAGCAAATGCAGTTCCAAGGAAACTCGGGACTACTCAATTACCAAGATGGTTCTTTACATGTTTATGACTGTCGTTTTCAAGTAGATCCTTTACCTGGACATGAGTCTCCAGATAAGGATGACAGTTCTTCAGGAGGGATGAAAACTCTCTATTTATCTTTGCTAAGGAAATAAGCCTCTATGCCTATACTTTCTGTCTGTAACCTCGTAAAGAAGTATAACAAAAAGCCTGTTACCAATGATGTTTCTTTCCAAATAAATCCTGGGGAGATTGTTGGTCTACTCGGCCCTAATGGTGCAGGAAAAACAACAGCATTTTATCTTACTGTAGGTTTAATTCGCCCTGATTCTGGGAAGATTGTCTTTAAAAATGTAGATGTCACCAAGAAAACCATGGACTATCGTGCCCGGTTAGGAATTGGCTATCTTGCTCAAGAATCAACCATTTTTAAAGAACTAACGGTTCAAGACAATTTGGTTTGCATTTTAGAAATCATTTACAAAGCACGGAAACAGCAGTCGCATCTTTTAAACACTTTGGTGGACGATTTGCAATTAGGTTCCTGCCTACATAAAAAGGCAGGAACTCTCTCTGGAGGGGAACGACGAAGACTGGAAATTGCCTGTGTATTAGCTTTAAATCCTAGCGTATTATTGTTAGACGAACCTTTTGCCAATGTAGACCCTCTGGTCATTCAAAACGTGAAGTACCTAATTAAGATTCTTGCAGGACGTGGAATTGGCATCTTAATTACAGATCACAATGCTAAAGAGCTTCTTTCTATTGCAGATAGGTGTTATTTGATTATTGATGGAAAGATTTTCTTTGAAGGGTCTTCAAACCAAATGATTAGTAACCCTATGGTAAAACAACATTATCTGGGGGACTCGTTCTCCTACTGATCAACCGCGCAGAATTCGCTATTGGAAGGAGAACAGCTATAATCGGTAAGGATCCTTGTTAACGCTTCAAAGCCATCATCTTCTAGGATAGTGACTCCTGGTTTAATTCCCCGCTCCGCTAATTTAAATGCCTTAAATGTATTGCAAATACGTCCTGTGAGTCTAATGCCCATACCCTTTAAGTTCATTACAGAGGCATAATCTCCAAACATCTTTAAGGAAAGTTCACAAGCAGTAACTGCAAAGAGAATTTGGAACCCAGGATAACGTTTTTTTAAAATGTATAGACGTTGTGCAATGTCTATAAATGTAGGGATGATAACAATATGATATCTACGAGCATTCAGCCGCATCATTGTCCCTATAGAGCATGAAGTACATGTAGGATTCGCAGGATCATACTGGCAAGCGTCATTGAAACGTCCTTTAGGGCACGCCCTAGGTTTTTGACAATAAGAAAATCCGATCAAAAATATCCTATTGGGACGACCGAGCTCTTCTATAATATCATCTACGCTAGTACAACCATAAAAAAATAGGTTGCCTTTCTGTAAAGCTGGCTTAGGAGCTATCAATGCTTTAGCTAACCGAGCAAAAGAAGAGGGATCTTTCAAAAAAGAATAGGCAAGCTGCCTAGCATCTTGTAAAGAAGCGAGATACGCAAGAGTCTTCATACGGAGACCTCTTTTCGTAGCTTTAGTAATATAAGGAATCCTAGGCTTGTGCTCTAGTTTAGACATAAACACGGAATAAGAACAGTTAACAACAGCTGCAGACTACCATTACGATGCTTAGCAGTCACCCAAAAATCCTACAGAAACACTTTCCATAGTTTTTAAGATAAGATGGCACCATTTGATAGTATACAGCCTCAACAATAATCTAATCTAATAGAGGTTCGTCATCAGAGAGCACTTCCTCCGCAATTGCCTTAATTGTAGTAAGGCCTTCAGGGAAACCTAAACTACATAATAATTCATTTACTTGTTCTAACTCTGTAGTCAACTGGTCATTGATAAACTCTAGGCGAGCTAGTTGCTGTTGCATATGAGATGTTGGATGCATAGGACCCCTCCGTAACGATTCATAAAAAAGAGGAGCGAAAAATGTGCCAGCATCTTTGGAATATTAAAAAAATCCTTTAAGCTTTAGAAATCCAGTTCTAGAAACTATAGAACTATCCTGTCAGACTGCGTGCTAAACTTAAGTACATCTGATTTAAAAGTTGTAAAGAAGTAGCTACCACCGTCCACTCTTGCTGCATAGAAGTCAGGTGCATCTGCAAATCTAACTGGAAATTCTGTCCCATATCGGCAAAAGATTGCTGATCTGACTGTATTGTAGATTGTAAGGGGAACATACCTCCATTAATAACATTTCCTACTAACCCTGAAACTAAAGCCTCTTCAAGAATTTGCAATCGAGACTGCCATTGATCCTGTCCGCCATTAACTATAAAAGTTCCCGCTACAGAACCTGCAGCTATAGATAAGGGTAGCAGATAGTTTTGTAACAACACCAAAGAACCTGACACAGCGTTGATATTGTCCTCATAAGTCCTTAAAGCATCTAGAATCATCGAGCGCTGCTCATTAGTCAGCTTATCATCTTGAATCACTTTATCTCTTTGTTCTGCAACGACTGTAAGAGCTCCACGTGTTTCTTGAAGGTACAAAGCGGCTTGCTTTCGCTCCAGGTCCAGTTTTGCCTGAGCACTTTCCTTAGATCCAGGGAAGGCATTCGACCCTCCAGCACCTACTGCTGGTTGCTGTCCAACGTAACTAGCAAAATTGAAATACGTAGCTCCGTTGACATATTGAGAAATGGACTTAATAATAGCATTTCCAACCGAAGATCCTAAGTTACTATAATATAACTTCTTATAGATTTCATTTAGATAATCGACTTCTTTAGGCATATAGCGATCGATTAAAACAGAGGCCACTGCCGAAGGTAGGGGTAAAGCACGTAATTCGCTAGCTTGTGCTAATAATTGCCCATTAAACAATTCTGTCTTCATATTTGTGAACTGTTTAAGTTGATCCTGAAGATCTTCTATTTTAGCCTCTAGACTTTCTGATTCTACATTAGCAAGAGCCTTAAACCGAAAATAGGATCGTGCTGTATTTTCGGAAACTGCTTTTGCTAGTTTAGTAATTTCTGGTAAAAATCCCGTGGATCCGTAATTTAACAGGATTTGATTAATCTCAACTTTGCCGCTGTTGTTCGAATATATAGTATATTGAAAATTCTGTGAGTTTACTGTTATAGAAAAACTACCATTTGAATTTACAATTTGAGTCATTGCCGCTTTCATAGGTGCTGCTAACTCAAAACTAGAGTTGTCTAGCTCTTTAGCTTCTTCAAGAATAACAGCTTTAACATCATTCATTGTTGCAGTAGGGTTTAAAGCAACTACAGTAGATGTTGTAAAATAGGCCCAAATAGCACCAAGGTGCTCGCCACACTTAAACGAACTCAAAGATTGGGCACATTGATTAATAAGTTGTTGTTGTGCCGAAGTTAATTCATTGAAGCGGGAATTTAATCCCCGGGCTGTTTGTAGAGCTCCAGCTAAAGCCGCACTACTAATATCCCCTTGAGATGAACTGAGGTCAATTGGAGCAAAAACCCCAATTAAAGAACCAAGAAAGCTAGTCAAATCGGTAAACATACCTTTCTGATGCTGATTGACGTAGATGCTTGCATCAAGTACAGTATCAAAAGATCCTAAAGCAGTCACTTGATCTGAGTATAAGTCTGTTATATGTTGACAAAACATAATTTTATCATTTCTGGTGAGCTCAGAAGCATTAATTATTGCAGCAAGTTTTTCTCCAGCATCCCCAATCTGTTGCAGTCCAGCTTCATCAAAATTACCTACATGATCTGCTAAAGTTTGCAATTCTTTCTTAATCTCGGCAAAGCTGACCAACTGTTCTGATGTAAGTACTCCTTCTACTGCTGTAAGAATATCGTTCAACCCTTCGACTCTACTGTCTGCAAATGTTTGAGTTAAAGTAGCTTGATTGCCATATTGTATTGCTAATTGGTTAGTAAAGTCTGTTTTTATCCCTCCAGTGAACGTGTCTGCTCGTTGTATTGCAGTGAAGATCGCATCAGGAAAGTTATACAGAGACTGAAAATTCTCTTCTGTTAAATTAGTACCTGCTGCGATTAAACCCTGAAGTTCAGTATTTAATTTATCAAATACAGCTTTATTTGTAGGATTCTTAGACCCTACTTCAGCCATGATTTTGGTCATAACAGTATTAATACTAGCAATAAGATCCCGCGCCCATTTCTGTTTCACTGCATTGTAATATGTTCCTACTCCAGAGCCTACTAGTGAAGAACTTGCTGTAACCACAATAGATGCGTGTGCGGAAGAAAGAGGTTTCTCACGAACGGCTGCGATAGGGATAGACTTAACTACTGTCCCACGCTCAACTTCATATTTGTGTAGTTTCTCTACAGCAGAGCGGTAGCGCTCACTTGCCTTTTGATCTAAAACTTCAAGCAATCTTTCTAGTATGTAACGTTCGGCTGTAGTCTTTTCATAATTAATGATGTGTTCTAATGATTTCCTATGTTTTTGTGCAAAAGAATGCGTCGAAAATATTATAGGAAGTTTTTTATAACATGTTGAAATAGAAGTGCTATAAATCATATTAATGTCTACTTAGATAAGAACAGTATTATTTTTAATTAACATTAACATGAACAAATTATTTTTTTAATTCAAAAAATTGATTTGTTCTTTAAAAAGAAAACTATCAATATTATAGAAAACAAATTTTTTTTCATTAAAAAGCTTTATAGAAAAAATAAAAGCAAAATATGAAAATAAAATAAAAATTATTATTTATTTTCTATGTCTACCTTTTCTATTCAAAATCGACCAAGAACCATTTCAGGTGAAAGTACTCAAATCATCAAACTTGACCACAAGTACTCTGGTTTTGATCCGAGGTCCGTGCCTGCCATAAACTTAGAAGAGTTGAATTCAGGGATTTATGCTCTAAGACATTTAATGAATGCTCTACAATCAGAAAATACAAATGTTGCTTCTTTATTAAACCCGAACAATACGATCTTCCCAACCACAGAATCTTGGACACATTCAAAAAACTTGCTTCGACAAGCTAGCTCTCCAAGAGCGCCATCATCATTAAATCCTATGGATCTCATATCAGAAGCAGCTCTTGCTTTAGTTCGTATTATTGATGCAGGTCTAACCCAATTCGTGGACTCCGTCACTGAAATTGATCTCAATTCTTTATCCACTATATCCACAGTTCGTCAGTTAATGAAAAGCTACCTTGGTTTAACATCTCTAACACCTGAACAAGAAAAGGTTGTATTTGCTAGCTCCTTCATTCCTTCAGAAACAAATCTAATTGATCATGTAAAACAGGAAAAAGCTACTGAAATTCAAGCTAAACAAGACGAAATGAGAGCAGCATTAGAAGCTCAAGGGGTTTCTACTGAAGAAATCGAAGCAATACTAAAAGCATATCCTGATAGCTATGCTAAAGAATTCATCAAAGAGTTTATTGCAGAGCCTTTACGTATATATCGCACACAAGTCGGTGTGCCAATCACAAGCATGAATGAAAGTGCTATCCAAATCCTTCCTACACCTCCTACTATCACCCCTGACAATGTCAATGACGTCAACGGTATGATTACTCTAAGCTCCATTCTAAAAGCTATAGATGATGCTGTTAAACAAGCTCCTGCGCTTGCTGGGGACGAAGAAATCATTACTATGCTACAAACTTTGGTTCCTCTATCCAATAAGACTACTTTCACAACAGCCGAATTAAAAATTATTTACACAGCAACCCAACTTCCTAATACAAAAGCTTTAAAATATTACCTTACGAACAAACAAATTGCTGAGTATCGAGGAAAAATTACGACAGTGTATCAAACTGCAGTGCAAAATCTCTCTAGTACACAACGTGTAATCGAAAACAATCGGAAAATGTTAGAAGAACAACTCAGTATGTTCCAACAAGCACAAAATTGTTTTGTTACTTGGATTAGTCAAGCAAACGCGCTCAGGACAGGCATCACAAATAGCTATACTTCCTCTGTACTGACAACTTCTATGGAAATGTACGGAGGACTCCTTTGCCTTTCTTATATGTACGAGAGGTTATCTACTAGTGAAAAAGCAATTTTTGATAAGAGCGTAAATGACTATTTATCCACTCAAGTCATTAATAATGGTTCATGGGTAAACGGCTGGATTGCAAAAATGGCCGCGTATCAAGAACTAGCAGAATACTCTTTAGGAACAGCCGTAACGACTCAAGGTCAAATCAAAGCTTATCTACAAACACGTGGAAATGAGTTGAAAAACACGCGTCATTTTTTCCATGATATTGGTAATCAAATGTATAGCTTTGCTGATGACCCTGTATTCGGGAATTGTCTTTCATCAGTAAATGGTGTTATGCAACCCAATCTAGGCGGTTTTATTAAACAAGCCATGATCAATGTTGGAACCGTTAAAGGCGACTATGTAAGCAATGCGGAGAGAATCCTAAATCAATTTAACACCACTGCAGTCGCCCATATTTTACAACTACAATCACAAATAGCTGCTTTAAAACAGAAATCTGAGGAGTTAGACCCAGGAAAAGCCTCTTTCACAGAGAATCGCAAATTTGCTGTAGCTGCTTGGCTAACATCGGAAAGCTTAGGTAACGCGTTAATTGCTATGATTTTAAAGTCACAGCTACCGAAGCAAGAGGCTTTTTTAGAACCTTTGATCGAAGAAATTAACTTCAATAACATCGCAGCTAATGCCCTAAATAGCTTACTGCAGATTACAAATGAATTTGCTACTACTTCTGTCTACTATAGCTTCTCTTCCTATTTAGTTCAGAGTAAAACTGGAAATGATCTTTTTGCTGGAGATTACTATGAAACGCTTCTAGCTGCATCTAGAGAACGAGAGTATATTTATCGTGACACTGCTAGATGTAAACAAGCCATTGCCTTAGTCAATGAACTTCTCAAGAAAATTCAGGCTCTGCCTGGAGCTACCTCAGCACAAAAACAAGAAATGCTCAATGCAACAACTTACTATCAATACAGCTTATCAATTACTTTAAACCAGCTTACTGTTCTAGAATCTTTATTCGTTAATCTCAACATGACTCTTGTAACAAATAGCGGCAACTACGACAAAAGTATATTTAGAATTACTGGCTTTGATGACTGGATTCCTACTCTAGCTGCTTTAGAAAGTTTTCTAACTACTGGTTTCCCCAATATTAGTGCAACAGGTGGATTGGGTCCTTTATTTACCCAAGTACAATCGGATCAGCAAACTTATACTTCTCAAGGCCAGACACAGCAGCTCAACCTACAAAACCAAATGACAACCATCCAACAGGAATGGACGCTAGTGTCTACATCCATGCAAGTATTAAATGGTATTCTATCGCAGCTTGCTACTGCTATCTATCCCAATTAATTTCACGCCTAGGAGTTTTTTTACTTCTAAGGTTTTTTCTCCTTACTACTTATATATTATATGTCTGTATCTTAAGCAAATTACGAACAAGTATTCCCCTTATCTTCTGTTAAGAGTCAACTAAAGACCCTTAACAAGAATCATGCAGGAGGAAATCCAAAAAAAGAATAGAACTTGGAAAACGGTTCTTGACGTTCAAAGAAGCTATTGATTTTTCTAACCGAAGATCATTTTAATACTTGTAACGCCCTATTCAAAAAGACCTCGTCAAAGCATATAAAAATCTATCTAAACTATTAATTAAGTATTACTGAAGATAGGCAGAATATAGCGAACCAATATTGACCAGTACCTGCTGAATAAACGATGAGTTAGTTTCAAAGGAAAGTGTTTTGATTTCAGCTGCTGTCCTAGATCCTTCAGCAAACAAACTTTCTAATTTAGCTATGAACTTTTGCGTAGAGTCGTTAGAAATTTGTACATAAGGATAACCAAACTGTGGGGGCTTTGTAATTGCAGATGTAAGTTTTTGTTTGATTTCCTCATTATTAGCTTGGAAATTCGTTTTTATCATCTCCATGACAGACTCTAATGCCGACACTTGGCTATAGACATCACCAAGAGTGGAGCTATTTCTGGTGATCACTCTAGCAAGGGCTTGATCAGCCTTTTCTGATGATCCCCGAGTTTCTGTCTGTGTTCTGGGGACAGATCGTGTTAGGGCTGGGGTGCTTACATTATTTATTGTATCACGAACCATCTCATTTTGTCCGCGAGCATAGGCCCTGTTGATTGCTTTGTAGGCATCATAACCTGCAGATATCTGCGACTTATAACCAGAAACTGAAGACTTTGATGTCTTGTAAAGCTGCTTTACAGCTGATCCTATAGTACTTGCTTCAGCAGGAGCGACTCCTGCACTCACAACAGCAGCAGAAGCAATCTGTCCTAAAGCATTGAGTATGCCCTGTTGTTGCATCGCTTCATCCATGGCTCCTTGCAAAGCTTTTTCCGCATCTACTAAGGCTGCTGCCGTGCTGGTGTCCCCCGCTGCTTGCGCTGTTTGTGCTTGTGCCGCCAGTTCCTTCTGTGCAGCCTGGGAGTCAGGATTTTCCGTATTGAACATATGAATCATCTGACGGAACCCTGACATCAGAATCGAAACGCTCTCATTTGCAGCGTCATTTAGAAGCATAGAAACACGAAGGTTCCCAATAGTATTTCCGTGCTGCTGGGCAGTTCCAACTGTAGATCCTAGATTTGGAACTTCAGAACCATCTGAAGGTTTGATATTTTTAATATCCTTTTCAGCCTGAACTACTGTTCTCTGCGCATCTAGGAGAATAGGAGAGACAGGGAATTTTTTCAAAGCCTCAGCTATTTGTGTCTTAGCGTCCGCAATCGTTGCTTTAGCTGCCTCTACGTTGTTTAAACTGTTATTTCCTTTAGCATCTTCTACAGCGCCAGCAGCATTCTGTGCAGCAAAATACGCATTTTTAATTATATTGCCATCTTGCTCTATAAGTACAGTTGTAGTATCTGTCTCGTCAACCAGAGTTTGAGCAATTGCAGGGGTTTTCCCTGGGACTATTGGGCTATTCTGCATCTCTTCAAGCAATGTAGCGGCTTGCTCCTTGTTTGCTACAGATTGGAGCAGGGCAGCCTGCAAAAGATCAAAGGAAGTCAGTTTACCTAAAGAATCAAGAATATCTTTACTATCTGAAGCATATTTAGCTAATTGTGTAATCTGTGCACCAACTTGAATTGCACTTGCGTTCTTGCTTTCCCACTCTGCAGCAACTGCTTTTTCATCATCAGTAGATGCTGTATTCTTCATGTTAGTGACAGCATTCTGTAAGCTCACCAAAGCAGCCTTTACGTCATCCAGTGAGGTTGAGGTAAAGATCGTATTGTATGCTGTCTCTGCTTGACTCTTATAATCATCAAACGAGGGTGCACGAGCCGTGGGTGCAGTTGAACCAATGCTTGAAGCTCTGCCAGAAGGAGAGCTACTGAAAGCAACACTTAACCTATCGAGCAGGTTCATTAAAGCATTCCTTGCAGAACGTAAGAGACTCCATCGCCCTACAGACTCTGTCCTAGATGCTTCAGGCTTAGCCTCCGTACCTGCTATTTTTTGAGCTTCAGCACTCTTATTTGCTGCGCTAGATTCCAATCCTCGCGCAGAAAGATCTGCAGAAGTTGAGCGTTCTGTTTCGTCTATAGAACCTGGACCACCGATGGGATTAACCATAAAAACTCAAAAAATAATAAAACTCTTTAGCTTTATTATAAAAAAATAAAAAAAAGCTCACATTAATAATTAACGTGAGCCTATTTTTAAAGATTTTATTAAAAAAATTAAAATGCTGAAATTATACCAAGATCAAACTTCCGGAAAGTGAAGTCACTCCCAAGTCTCCTGTTTGCGGGTTTCGAGTAAGCTCCATAAGCTCTAAACGATAGGGAATCTGTGATGCCATACATATACAAAGCAGAAAATCCTTTATAATTCGTAAAACCATTGGCTTCTTTGGGATCGTAGTTAGCAGCAATAGCTTGGGCAAACCAAAACTTCAATAAATTACCACGACCAATACCTGAAATATCTATTTCTGGAACCGACAAAGCTTCAACATATTCATAACGTACTGTTGCCGACCAATCGCCAGCTTTTCTCAGTCCTCCTAAAGTCCCCCCAATAAACCAAGCCAGATTTTCTTTTTGATTTAGCGTGGTCTTAGTCGCCTTTGCTAAAGGATTCATTAAGAAAGCTCCATAAAGATAGAGAGGCTTTTTATTTCCGTTGATCCAAGGAATGCGACTATGCTTTCCGACGAGCCACTGCCAAACACAGTACTTATATTTCATAACATTTGTAGCAGCTTTCTCTGTTGAGGAGGTTTCTGAAGGAACAAAGGTATTCCAATCAACAACACTACATTTCACAAAAAACTGCTTAGGCAAACGATTGAGAATACCTTCTACAACCCAAGCATAATGTTTTTTTGTCATATTAACCACAAAAGGGCCTCCATGAACAATGACCTGATAAGGGTAGTTCTCAGAAAGTCGTCGTGTCCAATATAAATGCAGTCCGTCAAAATTACTTTGGAATTGCACTTCTGACTCAAAAAGATCTCCTAAACCAGAGCGTCCGATTTCCACAAAGAAGTCTGTACGTGTTTCAGGATTCTTATACAAACGATATCCTAGAAAGGCCCTATCGATATCGACCCCAGCTGCAGTGCTTTCTCCTCCTGCAATTGCCATCCAATTCATCTTTGAAGATAACCAATTCCTCTCGGCCCGATAATCAATATAGAGATAAAACTCACTACGATAACGATTTACTGGTAAAGGATTATACTTATCTTGATCCGAGGGTTTTTTTATATCCTCTCTGAAATACAACCACCGAGCTCTAACATCCCCCGCTATTCTTAAAACGCCATCTTGTTTTCGCGTTTCTACAAAGCCCCGTTTACCTAAGTATTCTTTTACTTCGTCTAAAGTTGTATAAGATTGACTTGTTCCTTTTTGTTCCGAGATAGGAAGTTCAGCGTATCCTGAAATTGTCAGGGCTAAAAGAATCACACTCGCGAACCATTGATATACCTGTTTTTTCATAGTATCCTTAGCATCAATATTAAGTGTAGAAACAGAAGATCAAGCAGGCCATCAAAACTAAAGCTAAAAGAAAGCGACTGAGATACAAGGAGCGAACACGATTAATTCTGATTGTCTTGCATTAAGTGTTGTCTTTGTAAAAGACCACGTTGTCCACGCCAGTATTCAAAAGAAGCCAAATTAATCAGATCTTCCACTCGAAGCAGTTTTGCAAAACCAAACAAAAAAGCCAAGAAAATGCCGCTCTCAGACAAAAAAGCAATAGCTTGAGCAGCTATCGATGATAGGGGCCAGGCAAGAGGTGTCAGGGGAGCTAAGAAAATTACATATGTAGTTTGGGTAAGGATATTTAAGCCTAAAGTAACCATACAAGCAAGTATTGTTGTCCCCATAACTTTTGTAGAACGCCGCATACTTTCCCAAAGTAGCTTAGAATACATAGGCAATCTTTTCGAGGAATAGTACCAAAGGAAATATAACTGTACCCAAGCAGTTATTGATGTTGCATAGGAAATACCTGAGACATCCTTTAAAACCCAACGACCTAAAATCAAACTTAGAACAATATTGGCCAAAGCAGTACCAATCCCTATAAAAAGCGGGACAGCATACTGCCGTTGTGCATAAAAAAGAACGGATACTAAAGGAGCCAAAGCCATAGGGATAATACTTGCACTGTAGCCTCGCAATACCCGAACAATGGCATAGACCGCACTTTGAGGAAAAAGTCCATGTTCATAAAGAACGCGCACTCCAGGTAAAGCTAGAAGCAATAGCCCCGTTGTCATAATAATCATTACGGACATTGTTAGGTTGAGAACGAACCTCATAAGTTCCAATCCTTTCTCATGATCTTCTCGTTGTACACAACGAGAAATTGCGGGGAGGAGAACGGTAAACACGCCAAATCCAAACAAATGTATGGGAAGTTGATAAATCTTTAAGGAATACATGAGATATAGAGGACCTATTTCATGTACATAGCGTGCTAAGCAAATATCAGAAAGAAGGTTGAGTTGAAATATGCTCGAAGTCAAAATTCCTAAAGACAAGGGAGCTAATAAAGCTCGAACACTATCGTGTTCTTCAGGAGGGGTCTTAGCACTCAATAGAAATTTCCATACTCCAGGAACAGTGATTAACCATTCAAAGAAAAAGCCAATAACTAGAGCAACTGACAAACCAATAATACGCTCTCTAGGATCGGAATGACGAGCAGCTATAACAAAGAAAATCCAAATGACATTTACAACTACCGGAGCTAATCCCACACCGAAAAATTTATTTTCACAGTGGAGCAAAGCACCGTTTACGTTATACATCATTAAGAAAATGCCACAGGGCAAGAGAATCATAGTAAGAAGAATAATATCATAGGTCCCCCCTTCAACGTATTGAAGAACCATCGCTAATATCACTTCAACAAATAGCGTAAATAAGATAGCACTGCCTTTAATCAATCTAGAGAAACGTCGGAAAAAAAACGCTGCACGATCTATACTTTGAGCACGGAGAAATTCAAAATGAGGAATGAAGGCTTGTTCTAAAATTAGCCCCCCTAAAATTTTTCTTAAGAAGAAAACAGTACGAAAACCCAACCAAAAAGCAGCCACAATTGGATCAGCTCCAAAATATGTTGCCATTGCAATTTCTCGAAATATCCCTGTAACACGACTACAGAAGGTTCCAGATAAAATATTAAAAATTGAACGAGCTAAGGAAACTTCGCTGTCTTTTTTGCTCATTAAACCGTTTTTCCCTCCATTCTTAAAACAATACTATCTCTTCGACACCCTCCCTCTGCTTTTTCAGACACCAAATTGCGAGCAGCTATTTCAAGCTAACAGAGCCTCTTTAGAAAGCTCAAAATTGCATTTTAAAAGCACGAGTATATTTTCATAACCTCTATGGTATCGAAATAGAAAGAAGCCTTTGTTTCATACCATTGTAAACGATACCTGTCAGCAGCTTTTTTCTATATAAAACTGAGACTTTCTTCTTATGAAAAATAGATTTTTATGAAAGTTTAAGAATTTTTGAATGATTCTTTAAAATATATTTTTTCTGTATCATGGCCAATACTACAGATTCAGTTTTGTTCGAAGCTCAAGAATATCAAATGTTGTATTAGAATACCCGTGAAAGTTATTACTAGAATTTTATCTAAATTGAAAAAATTAAAAGCACAATAAAGGAACTGTGTTTCTTCCGAAAATAAGTAGTTAGGAAGAGACCTTTAAGATTCTATGCACGTACTTCCTCCTCCAAACATTTCTTTATTAGGTGCTCACACCTCGACTGCTGGCGGGCTCAAAAATGCTATTTATGAAGGCCGCGATATCGGAGCTTCTACGGTTCAAATCTTTACAGCAAACCAAAGGCAGTGGCAAAGGCGAACCTTAAAACCAGAAGTCGTTAGAGACTTCAAAGAAGCGCTCAAAGAAACTGACCTTTCTTATATTATGAGTCATGCGGGATACCTGATCAATGCAGGCGCTCCCGATCCCATAATCTTAGAGAAAAGTCGTATAGGAATTTATCAAGAAATCGCGGATTGCATTACTTTAGGAATTTCTTTTGTTAATTTTCACCCCGGCGCTGCTCTTAAAAAATCTAAAGAAGAATGCCTTAATAAAATTATTGCTAGCTTTGGACAATCTGCTTCTTTATTTGATAATGCACCTTCTCTTGTTGTTTTATTGGAAACTACAGCAGGGCAGGGAACTTTAATTGGAAGCAACTTTGAAGAGTTGGGTTATCTCGTCCAAAACTTGAAGAATCGAATCCCCATTGGTGTCTGTGTAGATACATGTCATATTTTCGCTGCAGGCTACGATATTACCTCTCCAAAGGGCTGGGAACATGTTCTTAAGGAATTTGACCACCACATAGGTCTATCATATTTACGTGCCTTTCACCTTAATGATTCTATGTTTCCGTTAGGAGAAAACAAAGATCGCCATGCGCCTATTGGAAAGGGTTATATAGGTAAGGAATCTTTTAAATTTCTAATGACAAACGAACAAACTAAAAAAATTCCTAAGTATTTAGAAACTCCTGGCGGACCTGAAAATTGGGAAAAAGAAATTCGAGAACTTTTGAATTTTTCAAAAAATCGAGGATAATCGGGATATCTTTTAATTATAAAATTAATTTTATATGGAGAGAAATTCAAAAAAACGCCGTGCTGACAAACAGTCGGCGCTTTATAGAAAAGATTTCTAAATTAATTACAACTATGTTCTATGGGATAGGAACTCACAGACAACAGAAATATTGATAGGCAAAGGCAACTGAGCTTCTATTTGATCTTGCTCAGGAGATAAAAGTAATTCCCCTTTAAAGCCTGCCTTATCTAAAGAGATGTAGGAAGGCAGAGAGCTTTCATCCTTGCTTTCCAAGGCATCTTTTACAAATTGAAGTCGCTTTGACTTTTCTTTTAGAGAAATCTGCATCCCAGGACGAAGGAAGAAAGAACGTCTATCTACTCGTCGTCCGTTGACTAATACATGGCCGTGGGAAACAAGCTGTTGAGCAGCAAAAATTGTTTTTGCAAAGCCCATGCGGTAGACCATGTTATCAAGACGGCACTCAAATCTCTCGAGGAACATCTGAGTAACATTTCCTTGCTTATGTATAACTTCTTTGAAAGCCTTAACCAGCTGCTTCTCCATAATCATCCCATAGCAAGCTTTAAGCTTCTGTTTTTCTTCCAGTTGGAGTCCATAGTCAGACTTTTTCTTTCTCTGCATACCATGTTGACCTGGAGGATGAGGCTTCTTTAACAAAGGATTTCGACTTCTGCCAAAGATGTTCGCACCAAAACGTCTTGCCACTCTATTTTTAGGGCCACAATATCGAGCCATGTATTTCAGTCCTTATATTTAATCCTTGGAAATCATCAGTGCCCCTTAGTTTTTACTTTGGGGCAACCTTGGCACAATTTTACGAAGTTAAAGATGCGGGGTAAAATAAAAATAAAACGCACACTCATAACTTGACAAAATACCAAAGGGGATTTTAGTTCTAATGGCAATTTTCTACAATGCAATTATTTCTAAGATTATGTTAGAGTATTTATCATGGAAAAAAAATATTATGCGCTAGCCTATTACTATATTACTCATTTGGATAATCCACATGAAGAAATCGCTTTACACAAAGAGTTCTTAAAAAACTTAGATGTTTCTTGTCGTATTTACATTTCAGAGCAGGGTATCAACGGACAATTTAGTGGTTATGCATCCGATGCTGAGCTCTATATGCAATGGCTTAAAGAACGGCCTAAATTTGTCAATATTAAGTTTAAAATCCATCACATCAAAGAAAATATCTTTCCCAGGATTACAGTAAAGTATCGAAAAGAACTTGCTACTTTAGGGTATCCAGTAGACCTTTCCAAGCAAGCGAAACACATTTCGCCTCAAGAATGGCACGAGAAATTACAAGAAAATCGTTGTCTCATTTTAGATGTTAGAAATAATTATGAATGGAAAATCGGCCACTTTGATAACGCAACCCTCCCTAATATTCAAACTTTCAGAGAGTTTCCAGAGTATGCAGAGCAGCTTGTTCAGGAATGTGATCCCGAAACAACCCCTGTTATGATGTATTGTACTGGAGGAATTCGTTGTGAGCTTTACTCTCCAATTTTGTTAGAAAAAGGCTTTAAAGAAGTCTATCAACTTGACGATGGTGTTATTGCTTATGGACAACAAGTAGGAACGGGAAAGTGGTTGGGAAAACTATTTGTTTTTGATGATCGCCTAGCCATTCCGATTGATGAAAACGATCCTAATGTGACTCCCATAGCAGAATGTTGTCACTGTCACATTCCCTGTGATTTCTATTACAACTGCGCGAACACAGATTGTAATTTTCTATTTCTTTGTTGTGTTGAATGTATTCAAAAATATCAAGGATGTTGTTCTAAAGAATGCTCTCGAAGCCCTAGAGTTCGCAAATTCGATAGCTCGCGAGGAAACAAGCCTTTTCGACGTGCCCATTTGTGTGAAATCAAGGAAAACAACGAATCTACAAGTTGTTGTTTAATGTAGTGTGTATTTGAGGCTTTGTTTTTATATCTCCAAGTCTCGCGATGACTCATAAGGGAAAACAAGCCACAAATATCTCTAAAAAATTAGAGAAAGCTGGCTACATAAATCGCCCTATTTTCAGGATAATTCTCTAAATAACTTTTAATTTTCTATGACAAGAGTCACTACGTCTTGTTGATAATTTCCGTACCAATGATATCAGCATATTTGCGAGTAGGTTCTACAAATTGACTGTGCATAGGTTTTACTGTAGAAAGATAATAAGCTATTACATCATCTACATTATCCCCTCGTTCTTGAACATCTTGTACAAGACGGCGTAATATTCTTTCATCAGCATCGGTGTCTACAAAGATCCTAGTTGGTAAGATCTCTAAGTTCTTGATTTTCGAAATCTAAAACACCTTCTATAAGAATAACTTTAGCGGGATATATCGTTTCTGTTTGAAATCTATTATTTAGAGTAAAATCATAAATTGGAGCATGGACAATCTCGTTATTTTTTAAACGTTTTATATCTAACACCGACAAATCGTTATCAAAAACATTGGGATGATCATAATTTAATTGTGAACATTCTTTATGAGTAAAATCAAACGCATCTTTGTTAATTATCTTGGTAGATAACACTAATATCTTTACCAAAAATTTCTTTAATACTTTGAGTTAGGGTGGTTTTCCCTGCTCCAGAGCCCTCGGCAATTCCAATAATCATCATAAGCGTAAGCAACATAAAATTTTTCTCCATAGCTCTTCTCTCGTAATCAGCACGCAACAAAATACGGATAATCTGAAAGTTTAGTGATTTAAAAAAAGACAAAAAAAAGCAGAGTACCTAGAAATCTTTTTTTGTAATAAAGATTTTCCGATAAGGGTAAGGATACAATCCCCTCACCTCATTAGCTAGGAATAGTACATCTCGTCACACAAACAAACGAAGCGATCTTATACAAAATTTTAATTCGCGTATAGACAGATTTAAAAAGGAAAAACAAGAGCAGAATACTTTATGAGAAGAGTTACCCAGCTAAGCTCCGATCTTTTTTTTCCTAAAATAGTCTAAGAATTGCTATCCGCATCGGGAAAAGCTAGAGTATAAACAACTCTTTTTTTTTCTTCTTTCTGTAAAAATTGTATAAGATGCGGTTCTATACCCTGTGCTTGTAATATTGATGTAATTTTCTCCACATTATTTGGCAGTCCCAAACATACAACACAGATATCAGGAAATTTCTCTAAAGACGTTTTTAGGTGATTTGCCTGTAGAACAGACCAAGCATACTGGGCTTCAGAATCGTTATCTTTTACATCTGAGACGACTGTAGGAACACACCAAGACAATAACCAAGTTCTCCATCCCGGAACCAATTTTTGATCTAAAACAATTACCTTACTTCTTATGGTTTTAGTTAGCATAGCTAAAACACGTCGGATTTCCCTATAATTCTGTACGGAAACAAAATAACATTTTGGGATCGAAGACTGATGAATTTTTAAATAGCGACCTAGTTGTTTTCGTAATACCACACCTAATACTAGACGATAAACATGCTCTCTCCATATCCATAATGTCCAGATAGAAACAACTAAGACAAACCAGCCCACATAAAAAAAACTTTTTTCAGGAGATAAGCCTAAGTTACTTCCCAAAACTCGAATAACTCCTGCAGCGACTAACACCCCAAAGAAATCTAAGAAGTTATTGGCGGCTAAAATTTGCCCTCTCTTATGTTCTGGGCTTGCATATTGCACGTAAGCATGGAGAGGCACTTGATACACGCCCCCGAGAAATCCAAGTGCAA
The DNA here is from genome assembly GCF_002817655.1 of Candidatus Chlamydia corallus. Lineage (NCBI taxonomy): Bacteria > Pseudomonadati > Chlamydiota > Chlamydiia > Chlamydiales > Chlamydiaceae > Chlamydia > Candidatus Chlamydia corallus. The sequence goes on along the minus strand of NZ_NWQK01000002.1, from coordinate 79,859 downwards.
GTAAAAAAAATAAAACTACTATCACGGAACAAGCAAAAGCATAAAGTCCCATAAATACTAGAGCTAGGCCGATAGCTGCCAAAGGGACATAGCCTATTTTAATATCTTTTCCTGAAATTTTTCCTGTGATGTAGGACCCTATACCTACCCCCAAAGCAACAACAGGGAAAAGGTAGGCGCCATAATGTTTAGGATATTTTAAAGTAAACTCTACAAAAGGAATAATCTCTAACTGCGTATACGCACCTATCAATAAGAAGAAAGATCCCAAAAAAATCGATACAGTCAGATAGTGAATTATCCGAGTGTCTTTTAAAATTTTCCATAAATCTTTGAAACTAGCAAAGGTGATCTTCTGTTTAACATTTTTCACATTGCTAGGTCGGATATAGAAAGAAATGATGGTACTAATAATAGAGACAACAACACAAAGTACTGTTGGCCAAACGTAGCTATTGATATCTAAACGATGGGTTATATCGACGACCAGAGGAGCAAGGCAAGAACCCAAAATGCTTCCTGTATAGGTGGCTGCTGTCATAATACCATTTGCTTGAGAAAGTTGTTCTGAAGGAAGCATTTCGGGAAGAATTCCAAGCTTGGCTGGTGCAAATATCGTGGTGTGGCATGCCATTAAAATTAAAACTAGATACCCTCCAATTACAGATTGGATAAAGAAAAAGTAGGCTCCAAGAACTGTACATATAATTTCGATGAATCGGGTAGCTAAGATAATATTCCGTTTCTGAAAGCGATCTGCTAAACTTCCAGCTAACGGGGCTAGTAAAAGAAAGGGAAGGGCAAAAAAGAAACTTACACAGGATAGAATCTTTGCGTTCTCTGTTAGAGTTTTACCTTCCAACAAAAAAAAGGCTAAAAGAAATTTATATAAATTGTCATTTATAATCGTCAGGAAATGCGTAGTTACTAGTGCCCTAAACGATTTTTTTTGTACCGAAACAGTCATGAATGCCACCAAACATTGCCGAGCAAGCTTTAGCAACTCGCCCCCCCACCTCCTAGCTCAGCTTGCGGAGGATATTACGTCCACGTATCAAAAACCTTTTACCAAACGATGGATTCTTGTTGCAAATGCTACTACAGGGCACTGGATAAAAAAACAACTTTTGTATGCCTTATCAGATCACATTTTTATGGGATCGACTATTTTCACCGCTTCGGATTCCATTGTCAAACACTTATTCTTGGGTAGGGGTTGCTCGCAACCTCGCATTCCAGACTACCTTACACTTCCTCTATTAATAAATAATACTTTAGAAGAGATCCAGAAGACTTTTCGATTGCAAGATGGTAGTGAATTTTTATCTCAGCCAACCTATGAAAGATCAAAAAAACTTGCTACTGCATTTAAACAATTCCATACTTTTTCACAACGCCCTACGAAAAGTGCTGGGCATTACCAAGAGCTATTCCAACGCTTGGAAAGTCATTTTTCTTCATATGAGGAGATGTTCTCGACTATTTTAAATAATCGATCCCAACAAGAGGACTGTTCCCTTCATATTTTCGGTTATGCTCATCTTCCCAAGCATCTTGCGGAATTCTTTATTGACTTGAGTACATTTTTCCCTGTTTATTTCTATTGTTTTTCCCCCTGTCGAGAATATTTTGGTGACTTACTTTCCGATAGAGCTATTGATTTCTTTTGGAATCAATTCCCCGACTCTCCAATAAAAAATGCTTGGGAGCATTATGTATTATCAGATAGACAAGTGCTGCTTGCAAACTTAGCTCATAAATCTCAGTCATCACAAAATTTTTTCTTAGATAGGGAAATAGACTATCAAGAAATCTTTCTTTCTTCGAAAAATGATTCTTCTTTAGGACGAGTACAAAATTCTATTTTAGACCTCAAACCAATCTCCCCTCAAGACATCTCTCAAACAAAACAAACAATTTGTATTTATAAAGCCCTGAATATTTCTAGAGAAGTTCAAGAAGTATTTTGTAAGGTTACTGAACTTTTGCATCGTGGAGTCTTACCTGAGGAAATTTTTATTCTATCTTCTCACATAGAGAGCTACAAGGTACATTTAAATGCTATTTTCTATCCTCACGTGCCTATATACTTTACTGATGAAGTGGATTCACGATCTGAAGATCTCAGAAATAAAATTCTTCTACTCTCCTCGATTTTACAAACACAAGGAGATTTACATTGCGTTCTTCAGCTGCTTACGCATCCACAGCTACAACAACCCATAGATCAAAATAAGGTGCCCTATCTGATTAAAAAGCTTTCCTCAGAATGGGAAAAAATTTCTTCAAGAGACCAAACTTTGGGTCAACAAACGAAAGCTTTAGGTGATCTTATATTAGAAGAATATCCCTTTAATCAAGAGGGTGGGCGTGTCAGTCAAGTAGAAGTTTGGGAAACGACATTACCTTTAATTTATTCCATTCAAGACTATATAAATCTTTATCTTTCTAATTCCCAACATAGCTACGAAGATCTTTTTCAACTTTTATTTTCTTTTTTAGAAAAAGTTTTCTTGTTATCTCCAGAAGAAACGTCTTTCATCACAGCACTAAGAAATTCTCTTTTCCCGACATTTGCTACATATTCCTGTTCCCTTCTTTTCTTTACTGATTTCTGTTTGGATTTTTTGCTTCACTTTCATAAACCAAGTCCCTTGTATGACAAACCAGGGCCTTATATAGGGAGTTTAAGTAGCCTAAGCTTAATTCCCAAAGGTTATACATTTATTTTAGGAGCGAATAAGACAACATCATCAGACGTTTTTGATCTTTTAAATAAGGCAACAACTCACGAAGAGCTCGCATTTTCTTCTACAGAAGACGAGGAAAATTTTCATTTCCTACAAATTCTAGTCTCTACAAAACATGAGCTTCATATTAGTTACATATCATCAGCAGCCCATTTCAATCTCCCCAGCTCATTTCTAAATCACATCAAAGAAACCTTAGATCTACCTACAGAAACATTAGCAACACAGCCCTACCTCTCCGCTTTCTTCAAAAATAAGACTCAGTTGCATGCTTCCCTAATATTCAAACTTTCAGAGAGTTTCCAGAGTATGCAGAGCAGCTTGTTCAGGAATGTGATCCCGAAACAACCCCTGTTATGATGTATTGTACTGGAGGAATTCGTTGTGAGCTTTACTCTCCAATTTTGTTAGAAAAAGGCTTTAAAGAAGTCTATCAACTTGACGATGGTGTTATTGCTTATGGACAACAAGTAGGAACGGGAAAGTGGTTGGGAAAACTATTTGTTTTTGATGATCGCCTAGCCATTCCGATTGATGAAAACGATCCTAATGTGACTCCCATAGCAGAATGTTGTCACTGTCACATTCCCTGTGATTTCTATTACAACTGCGCGAACACAGATTGTAATTTTCTATTTCTTTGTTGTGTTGAATGTATTCAAAAATATCAAGGATGTTGTTCTAAAGAATGCTCTCGAAGCCCTAGAGTTCGCAAATTCGATAGCTCGCGAGGAAACAAGCCTTTTCGACGTGCCCATTTGTGTGAAATCAAGGAAAACAACGAATCTACAAGTTGTTGTTTAATGTAGTGTGTATTTGAGGCTTTGTTTTTATATCTCCAAGTCTCGCGATGACTCATAAGGGAAAACAAGCCACAAATATCTCTAAAAAATTAGAGAAAGCTGGCTACATAAATCGCCCTATTTTCAGGATAATTCTCTAAATAACTTTTAATTTTCTATGACAAGAGTCACTACGTCTTGTTGATAATTTCCGTACCAATGATATCAGCATATTTGCGAGTAGGTTCTACAAATTGACTGTGCATAGGTTTTACTGTAGAAAGATAATAAGCTATTACATCATCTACATTATCCCCTCGTTCTTGAACATCTTGTACAAGACGGCGTAATATTCTTTCATCAGCATCGGTGTCTACAAAGATCCTAGTTGGTAAGATCTCTAAGTTCTTGATTTTCGAAATCTAAAACACCTTCTATAAGAATAACTTTAGCGGGATATATCGTTTCTGTTTGAAATCTATTATTTAGAGTAAAATCATAAATTGGAGCATGGACAATCTCGTTATTTTTTAAACGTTTTATATCTAACACCGACAAATCGTTATCAAAAACATTGGGATGATCATAATTTAATTGTGAACATTCTTTATGAGTAAAATCAAACGCATCTTTGTTAATTATCTTGGTAGATAACACTAATATCTTTACCAAAAATTTCTTTAATACTTTGAGTTAGGGTGGTTTTCCCTGCTCCAGAGCCCTCGGCAATTCCAATAATCATCATAAGCGTAAGCAACATAAAATTTTTCTCCATAGCTCTTCTCTCGTAATCAGCACGCAACAAAATACGGATAATCTGAAAGTTTAGTGATTTAAAAAAAGACAAAAAAAAGCAGAGTACCTAGAAATCTTTTTTTGTAATAAAGATTTTCCGATAAGGGTAAGGATACAATCCCCTCACCTCATTAGCTAGGAATAGTACATCTCGTCACACAAACAAACGAAGCGATCTTATACAAAATTTTAATTCGCGTATAGACAGATTTAAAAAGGAAAAACAAGAGCAGAATACTTTATGAGAAGAGTTACCCAGCTAAGCTCCGATCTTTTTTTTCCTAAAATAGTCTAAGAATTGCTATCCGCATCGGGAAAAGCTAGAGTATAAACAACTCTTTTTTTTTCTTCTTTCTGTAAAAATTGTATAAGATGCGGTTCTATACCCTGTGCTTGTAATATTGATGTAATTTTCTCCACATTATTTGGCAGTCCCAAACATACAACACAGATATCAGGAAATTTCTCTAAAGACGTTTTTAGGTGATTTGCCTGTAGAACAGACCAAGCATACTGGGCTTCAGAATCGTTATCTTTTACATCTGAGACGACTGTAGGAACACACCAAGACAATAACCAAGTTCTCCATCCCGGAACCAATTTTTGATCTAAAACAATTACCTTACTTCTTATGGTTTTAGTTAGCATAGCTAAAACACGTCGGATTTCCCTATAATTCTGTACGGAAACAAAATAACATTTTGGGATCGAAGACTGATGAATTTTTAAATAGCGACCTAGTTGTTTTCGTAATACCACACCTAATACTAGACGATAAACATGCTCTCTCCATATCCATAATGTCCAGATAGAAACAACTAAGACAAACCAGCCCACATAAAAAAAACTTTTTTCAGGAGATAAGCCTAAGTTACTTCCCAAAACTCGAATAACTCCTGCAGCGACTAACACCCCAAAGAAATCTAAGAAGTTATTGGCGGCTAAAATTTGCCCTCTCTTATGTTCTGGGCTTGCATATTGCACGTAAGCATGGAGAGGCACTTGATACACGCCCCCGAGAAATCCAAGTGCAAGTAAAAAAAATAAAACTACTATCACGGAACAAGCAAAAGCATAAAGTCCCATAAATACTAGAGCTAGGCCGATAGCTGCCAAAGGGACATAGCCTATTTTAATATCTTTTCCTGAAATTTTTCCTGTGATGTAGGACCCTATACCTACCCCCAAAGCAACAACAGGGAAAAGGTAGGCGCCATAATGTTTAGGATATTTTAAAGTAAACTCTACAAAAGGAATAATCTCTAACTGCGTATACGCACCTATCAATAAGAAGAAAGATCCCAAAAAAATCGATACAGTCAGATAGTGAATTATCCGAGTGTCTTTTAAAATTTTCCATAAATCTTTGAAACTAGCAAAGGTGATCTTCTGTTTAACATTTTTCACATTGCTAGGTCGGATATAGAAAGAAATGATGGTACTAATAATAGAGACAACAACACAAAGTACTGTTGGCCAAACGTAGCTATTGATATCTAAACGATGGGTTATATCGACGACCAGAGGAGCAAGGCAAGAACCCAAAATGCTTCCTGTATAGGTGGCTGCTGTCATAATACCATTTGCTTGAGAAAGTTGTTCTGAAGGAAGCATTTCGGGAAGAATTCCAAGCTTGGCTGGTGCAAATATCGTGGTGTGGCATGCCATTAAAATTAAAACTAGATACCCTCCAATTACAGATTGGATAAAGAAAAAGTAGGCTCCAAGAACTGTACATATAATTTCGATGAATCGGGTAGCTAAGATAATATTCCGTTTCTGAAAGCGATCTGCTAAACTTCCAGCTAACGGGGCTAGTAAAAGAAAGGGAAGGGCAAAAAAGAAACTTACACAGGATAGAATCTTTGCGTTCTCTGTTAGAGTTTTACCTTCCAACAAAAAAAAGGCTAAAAGAAATTTATATAAATTGTCATTTATAATCGTCAGGAAATGCGTAGTTACTAGTGCCCTAAACGATTTTTTTTGTACCGAAACAGTCATGAATGCCACCAAACATTGCCGAGCAAGCTTTAGCAACTCGCCCCCCCACCTCCTAGCTCAGCTTGCGGAGGATATTACGTCCACGTATCAAAAACCTTTTACCAAACGATGGATTCTTGTTGCAAATGCTACTACAGGGCACTGGATAAAAAAACAACTTTTGTATGCCTTATCAGATCACATTTTTATGGGATCGACTATTTTCACCGCTTCGGATTCCATTGTCAAACACTTATTCTTGGGTAGGGGTTGCTCGCAACCTCGCATTCCAGACTACCTTACACTTCCTCTATTAATAAATAATACTTTAGAAGAGATCCAGAAGACTTTTCGATTGCAAGATGGTAGTGAATTTTTATCTCAGCCAACCTATGAAAGATCAAAAAAACTTGCTACTGCATTTAAACAATTCCATACTTTTTCACAACGCCCTACGAAAAGTGCTGGGCATTACCAAGAGCTATTCCAACGCTTGGAAAGTCATTTTTCTTCATATGAGGAGATGTTCTCGACTATTTTAAATAATCGATCCCAACAAGAGGACTGTTCCCTTCATATTTTCGGTTATGCTCATCTTCCCAAGCATCTTGCGGAATTCTTTATTGACTTGAGTACATTTTTCCCTGTTTATTTCTATTGTTTTTCCCCCTGTCGAGAATATTTTGGTGACTTACTTTCCGATAGAGCTATTGATTTCTTTTGGAATCAATTCCCCGACTCTCCAATAAAAAATGCTTGGGAGCATTATGTATTATCAGATAGACAAGTGCTGCTTGCAAACTTAGCTCATAAATCTCAGTCATCACAAAATTTTTTCTTAGATAGGGAAATAGACTATCAAGAAATCTTTCTTTCTTCGAAAAATGATTCTTCTTTAGGACGAGTACAAAATTCTATTTTAGACCTCAAACCAATCTCCCCTCAAGACATCTCTCAAACAAAACAAACAATTTGTATTTATAAAGCCCTGAATATTTCTAGAGAAGTTCAAGAAGTATTTTGTAAGGTTACTGAACTTTTGCATCGTGGAGTCTTACCTGAGGAAATTTTTATTCTATCTTCTCACATAGAGAGCTACAAGGTACATTTAAATGCTATTTTCTATCCTCACGTGCCTATATACTTTACTGATGAAGTGGATTCACGATCTGAAGATCTCAGAAATAAAATTCTTCTACTCTCCTCGATTTTACAAACACAAGGAGATTTACATTGCGTTCTTCAGCTGCTTACGCATCCACAGCTACAACAACCCATAGATCAAAATAAGGTGCCCTATCTGATTAAAAAGCTTTCCTCAGAATGGGAAAAAATTTCTTCAAGAGACCAAACTTTGGGTCAACAAACGAAAGCTTTAGGTGATCTTATATTAGAAGAATATCCCTTTAATCAAGAGGGTGGGCGTGTCAGTCAAGTAGAAGTTTGGGAAACGACATTACCTTTAATTTATTCCATTCAAGACTATATAAATCTTTATCTTTCTAATTCCCAACATAGCTACGAAGATCTTTTTCAACTTTTATTTTCTTTTTTAGAAAAAGTTTTCTTGTTATCTCCAGAAGAAACGTCTTTCATCACAGCACTAAGAAATTCTCTTTTCCCGACATTTGCTACATATTCCTGTTCCCTTCTTTTCTTTACTGATTTCTGTTTGGATTTTTTGCTTCACTTTCATAAACCAAGTCCCTTGTATGACAAACCAGGGCCTTATATAGGGAGTTTAAGTAGCCTAAGCTTAATTCCCAAAGGTTATACATTTATTTTAGGAGCGAATAAGACAACATCATCAGACGTTTTTGATCTTTTAAATAAGGCAACAACTCACGAAGAGCTCGCATTTTCTTCTACAGAAGACGAGGAAAATTTTCATTTCCTACAAATTCTAGTCTCTACAAAACATGAGCTTCATATTAGTTACATATCATCAGCAGCCCATTTCAATCTCCCCAGCTCATTTCTAAATCACATCAAAGAAACCTTAGATCTACCTACAGAAACATTAGCAACACAGCCCTACCTCTCCGCTTTCTTCAAAAATAAGACTCAGTTGCATGCTTCACAAGCATACAATCATTCTCTTGCTGAAGCTTTCTATTCTAAAAAAGCACCGTTTCCTTCATTGTTTACTCAAACAGCAAAGTCCCTGAATCTTCCTGAACATCTATCTCTCAACGAAATCATCAGAGGCATCTTTTCTCCTTTAGACCTCTTTTTAAAAACGAATTATAATCTCAGAATTTCTCCTCCCGAACGCATTAAAAAACAGCCCAAACTCTTCCCAACAAAACATCAAATTGAAGACTTTTGGAAGGAGCATTTTTTAGACGAAGAGCATCACTTGATCCCGAGTATCTTCTCCCATTCCGAAGAGCTCTTTACTTATTATAGAGAAAAAATGCACCTGTTGCATGACAGATTAGACAAAGATCCAAAACTTGCACCTTATACAGTCACGTTCTCTTCATCAATTTTTGAGGAGAGACCTTATCGTCAAAAGTACCTCCTCCCTCCTCTTTCTTTATCTTTCAAAGAAAATTTAGTACAGATCCATGGAACTATTCACGGGGTGTGCAATGAGGGGGTCTATTTATGTACTATTGATCCAGGGGCTTTTCTAAAGAAAACAACGAAAACTTCACGTATTCTGCCTGATACCTCTTATGAACAAAGGCAACTCTTAGAAAGATATTTAGCACTTGCAGCGTTACAAATGTCTGGGCATCTCTCTTCTAAGGACGTTTTAATAAAACTGACGTCTTTTAATACTCAGGAAAACTGCCCGCCTCCTTTTTCAGATCCCGAAAGCTATCTCCTTAGAGCTTTAGAGGTCTATCACCTGATGTCTTCACAACCTATCCCATTACTTTCTCCATTATGTTGGAAAACCTTAGATGATGATGAAAAATTTCATGAAGCAGTGTTTTCTGCTATAAATGAAGAGACTAAGAATCCTAATCTTTCTATTTTCTGGCAATTTCACAACCGCAATATCCAGGAGATCTTAAGCAACATGGGTACATCCGAACGCTTAAAAATCCTATCCCTTTTCAAAGGTCCTTGTGAAACCATTTAATATTTTTGATTGTAATTCTTCAATTCAGGGAAAATTTTTTCTAGAAGCCTCTGCTGGCACAGGAAAAACTTTTACTATAGAACAGATTGTTTTGCGAGCCTTGATTGAAGGTTCTCTAACCCATATAGAACATGCCCTGGCCATCACATTTACGAATGCTGCTACTAACGAGCTTAAGGTTCGCATTAAAAATACTCTCTCTAAAATTCTAAGAGAATTAAAGGCAGCTTTAAACTCTTATCCAGCTTCTCTACCCACATATCTAGATGCTAACTGCAATGTAAAGCAGATTTACATGCAAGTTCGCAATGCCCTTGCTACTCTAGATCAAATGTCTTTGTTTACTATTCACGGCTTTTGTAACTTTATTCTAGAACAATATTTTCCTAAGACTCGTCTTATTCATAAAAACCCTGCTCTGACCCATTCTCAGTTAATTCTTCATCACATCAATAATTATTTAAAACAAGACCTCTGGAAAAATGTACTTTTTCATGAACAATTTCATCTATTAGCAGTTCGCTACAATGTAACCTCGAAACATACATCTTCTCTTATTGATAAGCTACTTGCCAGCTATACCCAACGAGTCTCATTCTCTCTTCCCTCACGTTTAGAAAGACTCAAGCAGCTTTCCCTTTGGCATCAACAAATATACCAGTCTCTTTTAGAAATTCCAAAACAAGACTTCCTAAATCAGCTGATTGCTCACACCTCAGGATTTAAAAAGCAGCCCTTTTCGATTCTTGATGATCTCCATCATTTTGTAGATCTTCTCTACACCTCAGAGACTCATAGCGCCTTGTTTTCATTCTTTAAAGTTGCAGAAACTTTCAGTTTCAAACATCGCCTCGCACGTTATAAACCCTGTAATGCCTTTACTCTTTTAGAAAAAATGTCGTGGATAGAGCGTACTCTAGAATTCTGTAACATAAACAATATTTTTAATACTTTGTTACTTGATATCCAATGTTATCTCAAACAAAACTATACCCCATGGCTTTCTCCTGACGAAAGTATCTTTGCTCTAGAGAAGCTGTTCTCCTCATCTGAAGCCCAACCTGTAGTTCATGCTCTAAGAGAACAATATCAGCTCGTATTAATTGACGAATTTCAAGATACGGATAAGCAACAATGGAGCATCTTTTCCAAGCTATTTATTTCTGAAGAATTTGCAGGATCGGTATTTCTTATTGGAGACCCTAAGCAATCTATCTATGAGTGGAGAAATGCCGATCTTCCTACCTATCTTAAGGCCAAATCTTCGTTTTCAGAAACTAACCAACTGCAACTCGTCAACAATTACCGTTCTACACCAAAACTCATGGAAGCCATCAACAAAATATTTAAAAAAATCTCTCCTTTCCTGGAAATCCCTGGCTATCCATCTATAGAATACCACTCGCTAAATCCTCAGAGTATAGAGAAATTTGAAAACTCCCCTCATGCTCCTGTGCATTTCTTCTTTTATGAAAATATTAAAAACCAAGCCTTATGGATATTTTCAGAGGCTCTGCGACTACAAAAAGAACAAAAGATTCCCCTAGGAGATATGGTGGTCCTAGTCTCTGATTCTAAGCAAGCTTTTGAGTTAATTTCCTATGCAACGATTCCTGTTTCCTTTTCTAAAAATAAATCTATATTCCATCTTACAGAAACTTACATACTTACTGTGGCTTTATTAGAAGCAATTCTTCATCCAGAAAATTACGAAAAAATCAGCAAAATACTGCTCTCCTCGTTTTTTGGGCTCTCTTTAGATGAAGTCACTATGAAGAAAGAAGACTATACTGTCTATTTCCAATCACTACATAGCTATATCGCGAACCACGGACTTCTAGCTACATTTTATCATTTGATGACTACGCAAGGAAAAGTATTGTTAAGATCCTCTCAAGGGGGGCTTATTTTCCAGGAAATGGAGAAGCTTTGTGGTTATCTAGATACAATTTCTTCTTATCCCTACCATCAACTTCTTCACTTGAAAAATTTTTCTGAAACAGGACGATGGGAAGAGGAGCTCGCTATATCTTTCCATTCTGAGGACTCGGAAACTTTAAAAATCACTACCATTCATTCTTCTAAAGGTCTTGAATATGATATAGTTTTTTGCCCAGGAATTGACAGAAGCAAAAAAAATAAAAGCTCTTCAGAACTACTAAGAGAAATGTACGTTGCTTGCACCCGAGCAAAAAAACAACTGTACCTACCTATAAACATGCAGTCGTCTTCCCTCCAGAGCATCTCGGCATTAACAAATTACGTGAAATTAGAAGGCAAGCACGCATCGGCTTATGACTTAGCTATCCACCTATATCAAGAACATCCGGATTTATTCTCATACTCTTTACCTACGGAAAATAGACAGGCTACAACAACGTTTAATCTACCACCTTTGGAGACCTTCTCTCTAAAAGAGATTCCTTCAAAAACCATCTTTTCTTTTTCCTCTACAAAATCCATGTTGGACAGTTACAAGGACTCGCAATCTTTCCCGCACCCTAAACTCACGCTTTCAAAACAACAACTCCCCACAGGAGAGAAAACTGGAATCCTCATACATAAAATTTTAGAATCTATTCAACTTTCGCTATTAAAAGATACAGATTACTTAATGTCTACGATCGCGCGTTTCACCAAACATACGCATCTTGAAGGATTCGAAGAAACAATTCTTACACTACTCACTAAGACATTTTGTTCTCCTTTAACATTTTCATCGCAGACATTTTCTCTATCTCAAGTTCTACCGAATAAGATATTTCGAGAGACTTCTTTTTTATTTCTAGAAAATAACGAGCTTTGGCAAGGGGTAATAGACTTCTTTTTTGAGCATGAAGGAAAATATTATATTATCGATTGGAAAACATCATTTCTAGGAGAGACAAGTTCTGATTACTCAGAAAGTAGTTTAGCTATCTATGTAAAGCGAGAGAAATTAGATTACCAAGGAAGGATTTATATCAAAGCAGTAAAAAAATTTTTAAGTCAATTTGACATCAATGATGATGTTGAAATTGGAATTATCTTTATCCGTGGCATAGACAGACATGGAAATGGGTTTTTTGTTTTAAACGAAAAACCAGCCTTTAATCCCAAAGTAATCCAAAAATATCAGGCCTGTCATTAGGATTGAATTCTAGGGGAGGTAAAATAAAGAGCTGTGTGAGCTTCATTAGATTTCGCTCTAAAGGCTGTGCCTCTATCTTGAAGGTGCATGCTCCGTCACGAGGAGGTTTTACTTTAGTGATCTGAGCTACAAGCAGTCCAGGAGGAAATACCCCATCTAATCCTGTCGTTACTAAGATATCTCCTGGTAATAGAGTCTTTCCCTCACTGAAGCAAAATCCTTCTCCTTCTAAACAGAGAGCTCCTTCTTTCCATAAAGCCCCACCAAATCCAGAAAGTATGCCTCTCAGAAGCGCTTGGTTTTCTCCCTCTCCTTCTATTGAAGCATCTAATTCTTGTAGTTGTGCAATTTTCTCGTACTTATCCTTTTCAAGGATATAGGCATGTGAAAGCTTTTCTAATTGTCTAACTAATTCTCTAAGGCTATGTTTTATCCACCACGCCTGAATTTCCCCTCGCATAGCAATTACAGAAGGTTTCATTCCTACATCTGTGATTAATCGTATCCGGGATTGATGTTCTCCAACATAGTCAACAAGTCCTACGAGAACATTTCCAGAGAGCACTGGAGAGTTTTTTTTTATCCCATGAATTTTTCCTACATTCACCCAACAAGAGCTAGACCAATGTGTGTGATCTCGATAGATAACCTTTCCCTCCACCAACTTATGAAAATAAGGAGTTAGGATCTCAGGAAATAAAGGAGGAATGTGATTAGAGACCTCATAAAGTTTGAGTCTTTCTTCGAAAGAAGCCACCTTTTCCTTAAGAAGGAGGTTCTCTAATTCTAAATTAGCAAGATCAGAAGAGGGAGCAAGTTTAATTTTAGGAAAAAATTTGGCATGTAAAGCAATAAAATTGCCTCTCATTTTATCATAAATTTCTTGAGGAACGCTGCGATAAGAAAGAATCCCCAAAGCAATAACAATATATACGCAGATTTTTGTTTTTTTATTGCGTAGGCTAAGATAGCTCATAGGCTTCAATAAAACTTTGAACTACATAATCAATATTCTTTTCTGTAATTCCATTTAAATTGATCCTTCCTCCCGCTGTTGTATAAATAGCTTTTTCCTCTCTTAGAAAGATCACCTGTTTATCATTAAACCCTAGGTAAGCAAAAAATCCATGTTGGGATAACAAAAAGTCAAACGTATGACCTGCAACCTTACGTAAAGCTTGAACAAACTTAGTTCTCATTTTACCCAAAGATTCTCTTATAAAATTGAGTTCTGATTGCCATTCTTCCTTCAAATATGGATTACTCAAAATTGTAGATACAATTTCTGCACCCCAACGTTGTGGTGAAGAGTATTCCCCTCGAATTTTTTCTTCCAAGCAACTACGAATTTTAACCAAGTCATCTACAAACGTGCTAGAAATAGCAAAATACCCGACACGTTCACCATAAAGAGCAAAGTTTTTACTTGCTGAAGCAGCTACAAGAACCGTATTCCCCTCGGATAAAAAAATTTCTATAGGCCTTCTATCTAAATCTATGCCGTGAGCAAATCCTTGATACGCAGCATCAAAAAAGGGAATTAAACCACGTTCTTTCATTAAGCTTGCGAGTTCCCTCCACATATCTTCAGTGAAATCTACACCTGTAGGGTTGTGACAACAAATATGCAATAAGATGATTGAATTCTTTTCTACTTCCTTTAAAAATGAAATCAAAGGTTCAAATAATAATTGCTTTTGTTCTCTGCTATAATAAGGATATCGGATAACCTCAAGGCCTTCTTGAGAGAAAATACGTATATGGTTGCTCCAGGTCTGCTCGGGAACATAAACCTTACCTGATACTTTTGCCATAGAAAGAAGCTTAGCACCCAAGTGTAATGCTCCTGTACCCCCTAAAGACTGAAACCCAGTTACAGTACTTGGATCTAACTCACCAAAAACCAGCTCACGCATCTCATTTAAAAATATTGGCAATCCTGAAATAGGAAGATAACTCTTGTTTTGTTCTCCTTCCAAAATCACAGTTTGTGCTTTACGTATGCAAGATAGACCGCCGTAACGTTTTTGTGGATGCTCATAAACACCAATCACAAGATTGACCTTCTCGGAACGCTTATCCCTAAAGAAAAGGTTCTGCAAACCTAAAATAGCATCAGGAGAAAATGTGGGTACGTGCTTAAAAAAACTCATATGTGATTACACCTAATTATAACAAAGATTGATTCTAAACCCTCTAACATGATACTTTTTTGTATCTTTTGGGGTATTAGCTCAGTTGGTAGAGCGCAACAATGGCATTGTTGAGGTCAGCGGTTCGACCCCGCTATGCTCCATGTTCTTCCCAAATGGATCGTATTCGAGAAATCTTATACTCCTTTCCTTGAATGACTACCACTTCATCCAACTTCTTTCCTAGCATGTTCTGCGCGAGTTTTGATTTTAAAGAAAGTATACAGCTATCTGGATCAGCATCCCAAGGCCCCAAAATCGTATATTCTACAACCTCTCCATGATCTCCCTTTAAAGTAACACTACAGCCAACACCAACCTTATCTGTAAAGACAAGATCTTTCGTAAGAATTCTAGCACGATTAATTTCTTCAGATAGCACGCGAATTTCTTCTTGTAGACGAGCCCTCTTTTCTAGAGCAAATTTGTACTCAGAATTTTCCCTCAAATCCCCTAAAGAACGAGCATCTTCAATTTCTTTAGCATTATCAACCATCTCTTTACCAACAAGAGACTGCAGTTTTGCTTTCATTCTTGAAAAACTTTCAGAAGTTGACCATAAGATGTTTTCTTCTTCAACACTGGGCTTATTCTTTTTGAGTGTTGGTTGAACAACTTCAGCAAGACTTTGTAAAACATTCAAATCGGCAGAAGAAAACTGGGGGCACTTGGTAGAAAGCAGTAGAAACTCTTTTAAAAAAGAAAGGGGTGCATTTTCTATCATCTCACGCACAGGAAGGTACCTTTGCCCTACCAAGAAATGATGTAACTTTTTCCCTAATTCTTTATGAGGTGTAGAGGCCACTTGATACATAAAATTCAGAGCTGACTCTAAAAACAACCTTAAAACTTCCTTATCTTCAGGATCAAAAAGACCATCCTCATGGTTGCCAAGCTTCAAGAAAAACCAGACAAATAGCTCAGGAAACATCATTGGTTGATAAGCACAATCCAAAAGTCTTTTTTTTGCAACTTCTAAGCTTGAGGGGTCGTTTTTAATAATTTTATATACAAAATCCCTCATAGTTGGTGAGGTGGTATAAAGAAGAATCTGCATAAAAACTTCTTGCCATAGGGAAGAATACTTTCTCACCAAAGATAGAAACGACTTTTGCAAAGCAACAATGGGCATTTTTTCTAGAAGCCGACTGATATCATCTTCTGATAAGGAAGTTATGTATTCCTTGTCTATAATAGCATCCTTAACCCCTAAATCTTCAGAAAGAAGAAGATCTCTCTGTAAAGCTAAAGACTTATTCTCACCATCAATATCAAGATCTTGCAACGCCTTGATCAGACTCTTGCGAATCTCCATATTTTTCAATTCGCTATGCAAATCTCTAATAAAATGATAGATAAGAGAAATCTTCTCAGAATTATCAAGACTGAGTGCCAGCTTACGTTCCAACTGTCCTATATGAGAACACCCTGCATCAGACAAAACATAAGGTTCTTTAGCGTTGTCTGGTGATACAATTTGAGTACCCTTTTTAATCTTAGTTTTAGCTGATTGCCACCATCGATTCCAATCTGCTTCAGGAATTACAAGATCGACCAACTCATCTTTGATTTCTTTTGCAGTCTTTGGTCCAAGATCTCTAAGAAGAATTTCAACAACCTCAATAGGGTTTTCTTTAGCAAAAGCCTCAAACCCATCGGGATCTCCAAACCGTCGTGAAAGGAAGTGTTCGCTATTCAAAGGAGTTAAACTTTTAAATGCCGTTTCAAAAGAAATATCCTTGGCACTCATAATCCCCTCAAATTCTATCAACACCTTTTGTTGAAGAAACGAGACTCCCATAACCTCGCCAACACCCCAACCTCCTTGATGGAAGACAAAATTCCCCTTGTGCATATGCATCAAAAAATCAAAACGACTAAGACTAAACTGAAAATCACGCCCATCACGAAGCCCTACAACACGTAAAGCCTCATTAAAGTTCTCCTCTCCACCGTATTTCTTATTAACATAGTCAGAAGCTATATCAAAAAACACCTGGCTATTAGATGTTTGCAAATCTAAAATTAATTGAAGAACACGGTCTTTGTCTTTTCCCTCAGGTATTTTCTCCCAAAGAGGAAGTACGGTATCGACAATCTTTCCAAACAAAGATGCTAAAGAAGAAGACTTTACCTTTTCTAGAATTTCAATAAGCTCTGGCCCCCGTACTACATCGTTAAAACAATATTCTTCCCAAAGGCTTAAAAAGTTCGCAGATTGGCCTTCTTCTATTAAGACTTGCAACTTTTCTAAATAGTCCACGATGTCTCCAGTTTTTAACCTGAAAATATACTCTTACGTATGAAAAAGAGCAATATCACAATACAAAATAATCAAACTTGTTTTATAATAAATTAAAATGATGGTGATTGTTATGAATAGTAAATCTGCACAAAAAATAATAGATTCTATAAAACAAATCTTAACCATTTATAATATAGACTTTGATTCATCTTTTGGATCTTCATTGTCTTCCGATGCTGATGCAGATTACGAATACCTAATCGCAAAAACTCAAGAAAAAATCCAAGAATTAGACAAGAGAGCTCAAGAAATTTTAGCACAAACAGGAATGTCTAAAGAACAAATGGAAGTCTTTGCAAATAATCCAGATAACTTCTCTCCAGAAGAGTGGTTAGCTCTAGAAAAAGTCCGTTCTTCTTGCGATGAATATCGAAAAGAAACAGAGAATTTAATAAACGAAATTACCCTCGATTTACATTCTGGCAAAGAATCAAAACCGGTCAAACAAAAATCTTCAACTTCCAAAAAAAATAAGAAAAAAAACTGGATTCCTCTATAAAATCACTTATAATCGCGATTGATATGAAACACCCAAGGAGAGCATCCAAGGGACTTCCCTCATAGATTTTTATGAAAATTACAGTCACTCGGGGTTTAGATTTATCCTTGCAAGGATCTCCCAAAGAATCTGGTTTCTATAACAAGATAGATCCAGAGTTTGTTGCCGTAGACTTAAGGCCATTCCGTCCATTACCTCTTAAACTTAAAGTAGATCAAGGAGATGAGATCCTTTCAGGATCTCCTATAGCAGAGTACAAGCACTTCCCTAATACATACATTACCTCTCACGTTTCGGGAATAGTTACTGCTATACGACGTGGAAGTAAACGTTCTCTTTTAGATGTAATAATCAAGAAAACCCCAGGTCCTACATCTACAGAATATACCTATGATCTCCAAACTCTTTCACGTTCAGAGCTTTCTGAAGTATTTAAAAAAAATGGTTTGTTCGCATTAATTAAACAACGTCCCTTTGATATTCCCGCGATCCCCACACAAACCCCTAGAGATATTTTCATCAATTTAGCAGAAAATCGTCCCTTTACTCCAACCCCAGAAAAACATCTTGCACTCTTTTCCTCTAGAGAAGAAGGGTTTTATGTATTTGTGGTAGGAGTTCGAGCTATAGCCAAACTTTTTGGACTCCGTCCTCATATAGTTTTCAGAGATCGTTTAACTCTCCCTACTCAAGAGCTAAACACAATTGCTCGTCTTCATACCGTTTCAGGCCCGTTTCCCTCTGGATCGCCGTCGATACATATTCATAGTGTAGCCCCCATTACCAATGAGAAAGAAGCGGTATTCACCTTGTCATTTCAAGATGTCCTTACGATTGGCCATCTTTTCTTAAAAGGACGAATACTGCATCAGCAAGTAACAGCACTTGCAGGTACCGCATTAAAAAGTTCTTTAAGACGTTACGTGATTACTACCAAAGGAGCTAGCTTCTCTAGTTTAATCAAACTTGAAGATATCTCGGATAACGACACATTAATCAGTGGAGACCCTTTAACTGGAAGGCTGTGTAAAAAAGAAGAAGAACCCTTTTTAGGATGGAGAGACCACTCGATCTCTGTCTTACATAACCCAACTAAACGTGAGTTGTTTAGCTTTTTAAGAATCGGGTTTAACAAACCGACCTTCACAAAAACCTACCTCTCAGGATTTTTTAGAAAAAAGCGCACTTACACCAATCCAGATACCAACCTTCATGGAGAAATGCGTCCCATCATAGATACGGATATTTACGATAAAGTAATGCCAATGAAAATTCCTGTAGTTCCTCTGATTAAAGCTGTAATTACCAAAAATTTTGAATTAGCTAATGAACTAGGATTTTTAGAAGTTTGTGGTGAAGATTTTGCTCTACCAACTCTTATAGATCCATCTAAGACAGAAATGCTTACCATAGTCAAGGACGCTTTAATAGAATATGCAAAAGAATCTGGAATCCTAACACCTCATTAGGATTGATTTTTTGTTCTTCAAAGAACCTAAAATTCAAATCCCGAATGAAGTAATTCTAAAATAAAAGGAGCCGAGTAGGTAATGATCATATCCGCTCCTGCTCTCTTGATTCCTATCAAAGACTCGTAAAATAAACTCTCTTTGTTCAGCCATCCTTGTTGAGATGCCGATAAAATCATAGCATATTCACCACTTACCTGATACCCAGCTAAAGGCAAACAGGTATTTTGGCGAACTCGGTAGATAACATCAAGATAGAGTCCTGCAGGTTTAACCATCAACACATCCGCACCCTCTTGCTCATCCAAAGAACATTCAAGTAATGCTTCTAATACGTTCTTAGGGTTCATCTGATATTGTTTTTTATCTCCAGAAGTTACATGAGAACTCAGGGCATCACGAAAAGGAGAATATAAAGAAGAAGCGTACTTCACACTATAAGACATTATAGAAGTCCTTGAGTAGCCCGACTGATCTAACTTAGAGCGAATATAGGCAATTCTTCCATCCATCATATCACTAGGAGCTACTATGTCCGCTCCCATTTCAGCATGCAAGGTTGCAATATTTCCAAAAATTCTAACACTCTCATCATTAAGAACCTCTCCATTAAGGAAAATTCCATCATGACCATGTGTAGTATAAGGATCTAAAGCAATATCACTAATCAAACACAATTGAGGAAATGCATTTTTTATTTCATGAATACTACGACATAAGATGTTTTTAGGATTTGAGGAATACGAACCATAAGCATCTTTAAGATCACTAGGAATGATAGGAAATAGCATGACAGCTCTTAAACCATAGTCACACAAGCGTTCAATTTCTTTTAACAGCAAATCTAAGCTCCATCGGAATACTCCAGGAAGACTTGATATCTCTTCTTTTATGTTCTTGCCGCATTTCACAAAGAACGGAGCTATAAGATCTTGTGGGTTTAAGTAAGTTTCAGCTAATAAATCTCTGATAGCTGCTGTTTTTCGATTTCTTCTGGGACGTCTACTTAGGGTTAACGAGCTCATTTCTCAAATCCTTTCAACAATTTCCACAGCTTCTGAATATATACTGGTATATTTATACATATAATACTCTTCTTCTTTAGGGGGTGTGGAAACTGTTTATAACTTTGTTTTTTGAGGGAATTTTATGTGGTTTTATTGTTTAAAACCTTGTCAAAACACTGTTCATTTTGTTGATAAGAGAGGATTTTGCATGTTTATAAACACAAGATCAACCCTTTTTCTACATCGATTTTTCAAAAGAAATTATCTTTAAAAGGTGAAGGTTTTTGTTAGTTATACAGAAAATCTGCTCTTCTGATTGAGATTTGGGGGGAAGGGGGGTCTTTTTTTAGTTCATTTTTTTATGAAACAGGTTTTACAAATGTAAAATTTCTCTCGTAATTTTAGGAATTAGTGACGAAACTTTTTCTCCGATACTTGGTTACAAAAACCATAGGCTAAAGTATGCTTAGGGTCATAAGCGACGTTGTACGTCGTACTCTCCTGTAGAGATATAGCACACCAATCATCAAAGCAGGAACCCACTTAAGCAAGTTTATATTACCCGAATATATTAGAAGTTTTTTGGGAGATGACAGTTCAGTTTTGAGGTTTTCATGTTGGGCAAAGAAGAAGAGTTTACTTGTAAACAGAAGCGGTGTCTATCACACTTTGTTACCGACCTGGAATCCAATGTATTTGCTTTAAAAAATCTTCCAGAAGTAGTTAAGGGAGCTCTATTTTCTAAATATTCTCGTTCTCTTTTAGGGTTGCGAGCACTTCTGTTAAAAGAATTTTTGTTTGGTGAAGAGGAAGGGGAAGTTTGTGACGAAGTCTATGACTTCGAAACAAATATACAGAAGGCAGCAGACTTTTACCAGAGGGTTCTAGATAATTTCGGAGATGATTCTGTGGGAGAGTTGGGCGGAGCTCACCTAGCCATGGAAAACGTTTCTATTTTAGCTGCTAAAGTTTTGGAAGATGCTCGAATCGGCGGATCCCCATTAGAAAAGTCTACAAGATACGTCTATTTTGATCAAAAGGTGCGGGGGGAGTATTTATATTACCGAGACCCTATTTTGATGACCTCGGCCTTTAAAGACATGTTTTTGCGTACTTGTGATTTTTTATTCGATACCTATTCTGCTTTAATTCCTCAGGTTCGTGCATATTTTGAGAAACTGTATCCTAAAGATTCCAAAACTCCAGCATCTGCATATGCTACATCATTACGGGCTAAGGTTTTGGATTGTATACGAGGGCTTCTTCCTTCAGCAACTTTGACGAACTTAGGATTTTTCGGTAATGGTAGGTTCTGGCAAAATTTAATTCACAAGTTACAGGGACACAATCTTTCAGAGCTTCGGTGTTTAGGAGAGCAATCTTTAACAGAGCTTATGAAAGTAATTCCTTCGTTCGTAAGTCGAGCTGAGCCCCATCATCACCATCGTCAAGCAATAATGCAGTATAGAAGAGCTTTAAAAGAGCAATTAAAGGGGCTCGCAGAACAAGCGGCATTTAGTGAAGAGACATCTTCTTCACCAGGTGTTCGGTTGGTATACGGAGATCCTAATGGCATTTATAAAATAGCTGCAGGGTTTCTTTTTCCTTATTCCGATCGTCCTATCGCGGATCTTATAGGCTATTGTAAAAGCATGCCTCATGAAGATTTTGTACAGCTTTTAGAAAGCAGTGTTTCTGCAAGAGAAAATCGCAGACATAAGTCTCCTCGTGGTTTAGAATGCGTAGAATTTGGCTTTGATATACTTGCTGATTTCGGAGCTTACCGGGATCTACAAAGACATCGCACGCTTACTCAAGAACGCCAGTTACTCTCTACGCATCATGGATATAATTTCCCTGTTGAGCTCCTAGATACTCCTATGGAAAAATCTTATCGAGAAGCTATGGAGAGGGCCAATGAAACCTATGATGAGATTGCTAAGGAATTTCCTGAAGAAGCTCAGTATGTAGTTCCTATGGCTTACAATATACGTTGGTTTTTTCATATAAATGCAAGGGCTTTGCAATGGCTTTGTGAGCTACGCTCACAGCCACAGGGTCATCAAAATTACCGGGCTATAGCTACAAGTTTAGTGAAAGAGGTTATCAAGTTGAACCCTATGTATGAATTGTTTTTTAAATTTGTAGATTATTCTGACATAGAGAGTTTGGGACGGTTAAATCAAGAAATGCGAAAAGAAGCAGCAACCTAAGTCTTTCAATCTGTAATTCTACATATTGTGAAAATATAAGATAGAAAAACATCATCTTTGCATTTACAGGAACATTCTCTACTGGTATTTTTGTTCTTTTTTCATGAAGAGATCATAAAATGAAAGATCTTATATATAATAACTTGGTTAGGTTTAAAAATATTTCCAAAACCAAGGAAGGGATTTTTGTGAACTTCAAAGTAAAAGGTGTCAAAGGAGGAGCCTCATTTACAGCTTCTATAGCTGTGGATATAGACTCTGCGGATCTATCTTCAGAGGATTCTATGGAGGTCATTATAGAAAAATGTGCTCAAATTGGAGTGGCTGAATTTCAAAAATGCGAATTCCAGTTTGAGGGGATTACTTGTTTGTAAGAATAAATTTTCCTGGGTGTAGCGCAGCCTGGTAGCGCACTTGCATGGGGTGCAAGGGGGCGGAGGTTCAAATCCTCTCATCCAGATCCTTCTCGGGGGGTGAAGATAACATCTTCATCCCCTTTTTGATTCTGAAACATTATCTTAAAAGTACACTTAGAGATTTAAAGAGAACCTAAACTAGAGATAATCATTTCGAATTCAGAATTGTTCTTTAATCCTCCAGCACTGAGACGGTCTAATAATTCTAAGCAATTACTTTTAGATCTTTCTAGTAACTCTAAAGCAGCGTTTTCTCCAAATAGTAGAGCGTAATTTAATCCAATTTGTTGGGAATCTCTTTGCAGATCTAAAAAGTCATCTTTCATTTGAAAAAGCAAACCAAAATTACTCGAAAAACTTGTAATTAGAGGTGTAAATTTTGGATCCCCACCACCAAATAACCAACCAGAAACGCACGCAATCTCAAATAGAGATCCTGTTTTCTTGATCATAATAGATTGTACATGTTCCTGACCTTTGTTTGAGAAGAACATGTCGTCATACTGTCCTCCTAAGACTCCAGAAAATCCAATGTTTTTGTCTGTAATATCACCGATAATATCATAAGCAATATCTACCTCTCTAGGATCACAACCCTGCTCTTTTAATTTCTTTGCATTTAAGCGAAGGTGAGAATAAGCAGCAGGAATCAGCGCATAAGATGCAAGTAGAGCGGTCGCTTCGTCGAAAGCTTTATGTACTGTAGGGCGTCCTCTACGCTCATCATCATTATCCATGCAAGGAAGATCATCGGCAATAAGAGTTGATGTGTGGACAAATTCTACAGCTAAAGCAGAATCCATAACGTGATGATTTAAGCCTAAACCTTGAGCTATCATGCAGACTAATGAAGGTCGCAAACGCTTTCCACCACCTTGTAAAGCATATTCTACAGGAGAGCGAATGGGATGTCCTTGAGGACCAAATTCTTCCAGAGCCCCTTCTATAGCCTTTTCTATAGAAGGTCGATAAGTATCTAAAACGTG
Source organism: Candidatus Chlamydia corallus (assembly GCF_002817655.1). Taxonomy (NCBI): domain Bacteria; kingdom Pseudomonadati; phylum Chlamydiota; class Chlamydiia; order Chlamydiales; family Chlamydiaceae; genus Chlamydia; species Candidatus Chlamydia corallus. Next base: position 56,241 of record NZ_NWQK01000002.1, on the reverse strand, counting down.
TATCACAATGATGAAGCCCTCTTTTTAAATGACTTGCCCAGGACGTATTCTAGTGTAGGGGAGAATATGTTGCCCTGGATTGATGACAACATTACATCCTATGACAACATTTTTTCCTAAAAAAGCACCAGCTTTGCGAAGTCCTGTATCTATTTTTTTTGATTTATCCGAAGTACAGCAAGCGTAGACATTCTTTCCATCTAGACGGAAATTAGCACAACGTACTCCAGCACCTAGATTGACTTCTGCGCTTAAAACAGAATCTCCAACGTAAGCAAAATGTGCGGCTTTCGTATGATGACCTAAATAGCTATTCTTGATTTCGGTACAGTGGCCCACAACACACCGACTTCCTGTAATGACATTTCCTCTTAGATACGCTCCGTGACGAACTTCTGTTTGTGGGCCAAGAATGCATGGTCCTACAATATAAGCCCCAGACTCTACGTAGGCACCTTCAGCAATCTCAATTTTTTCTATATTTTTTAAGGTCACACCAGATTCTATAGTACCATGAACACCAGAAAACACGTGATTTTCTAGCATAGCTTCCATTAAAGAAAGGATATCCCAGGTATAGTGAGCATTGGACATTATCTCTGGATAAAGGAAGTCCTCAGGAGAAAATATAGATGAGGCAAGATAGGTCATAGCGTACCCAAGCTATTTGCTTCAATATTTTCATATTCTGAAGATTTACTTACAAGAGATAAAGAACCTACCCTACTCTTCGTTTGAAGGTGTTGCGTTATCATCATCTGAAAATAGATAACCAACACCACGAATAGTTATAATTTTAGATCCGTACGGACCTAATTTTTTTCTTAAAGACGCAATGTGAACATCCACATTGCGAGGAATAATTTCTTTAGTATTTCCTTTAATCTCTGCTAAAAGATTTTTTCGTAAACATAGGTGTCCACGATTTAAAAGGAGTTTTTTAAGAATACCCGATTCAGAAGGGGTAAGGTAAACTTTTCCTTCTGGAGACTCTATCATGAGATTCATGACACGAAATGTACAATCTCCAAAAGTAATTGTATCTGGAACTCTATGCTCCAGAACTTCATGTTGGCGCAGAAAAGCTCTGATAACGGCATCTAATACTTTAGCCGTAATCGGGCGAAGGAGATAACCACTAGCTCCTTGATCTAATACTTTCGTGATGGTCTCTTCTTGAAAGGTATCAAATAGAACAATTAAGTCCTCTTGTGGAAATATACCAGGAGAAAAAATTGCCTCAGGTAGCAACAGGTACTCACAAAATATAGCGACAGCTTCAAAAGATGTCGGAAACATAGGAGATATGATTATTTGGTAATCAGATCTTTGTGAGGCCAAGTCTTGTAATTGTGAAGATAAACTGAGATCTTCAGTAACAAATAATATTCTTTTATCATCGAGCATATGAAAACAAACTGGATTATATGAACGAATACGTAATATAAAATCAGTTATTTTTCAAAGGTCGCTTACATTTTTTTAATTTTTTCTTTTTTGAAAAATAGTTTTGCATAAACACAACATTGTATATATAATTTAAATTTAATAATTTAGAAGAGACATACTTTTTTAACTTCTTTGAAGGCCGCTCAGGACGTAAATGTTTCGTTGCATATTGTTTGGTGTTTTTCTACTCACATGTTTTTCTTCTGGTGGCGTGTTATACTATTTGTTCTGTTGCCATGATTTTTCTACAGGACCTAAGGATAAAAAATCGGAATCAGTATGGATTGAAGGAGAAAAAGAGATCACAGATTCTGTATTACATCATTTGCCAGCTCAACAACAGCATTTGCATCTTCTCTGCTTCCAGGGATTTTTATTACAGAAGCAACAAAAATTTTCTCAGGCAGAAAAGATTTTTTCTAAAGTTTATGACGAAGCACAGGATGATGGTCCCTTTCTTTTTAAGGAGGAAATTTTAGGCGGACGACTGATTAATAGTTTTTTTTTAGAAAAAATAGATGTAATGGAAACAATTCTTTGTCTTTTAAACCAGCGTTGTCCGAACTCCCCCTACTATCATTTATTTAAAGCTTTGGTATGCTATAAGCAAAAGGATTTTAGTGAAGTTACCGAGCGACTAGCATCCTGGCAAGAAGAGAAAACAAGGGCTTCCGCTCCTTTACTGAATTTAAGTATCGAACAGCTGTTATCCGATTTTTTTTTAGACTATATTTCCGCACATTCTTTGATAGAAGAGAAAATGTTCCCTGAAGGACGGGTGATTCTCAATCGTAATATCAATAAGTTATTAAAACACGAATGCGAATGGAATGCGAAGACATATGATCGTATTGCGCTTCTTCTGAGCCGGAGTTATTTTTTAGAGCTAGTAGAATCTCAGTCAGAAGATATTTATTTTGATTACTATGAGATGATACTTTTCTATCTCAAAAAGATTTATATTTTGGAGCAATGTCCTTATACGGAACTTCTTCCAGAGGAAGAATTAGTCTCGTTGATCATGGAACACGTCTTTATCCTTCCTAAAGATAAATTGCACCCTTTGATTCAGCTTCTAGAGATTTGGCAGAAACATTACGTTCACCCAAATAGTTCTTTAGTAGTTCAGATGTTAGTAGATCACTTTTCTACGCGTATGGAAGGAGCTAGTAGGTTTTGTGAAGCTCTGGTTTCTTTTTCTGGACTCGAAGAACTGCATCAGCAAATCATTACCACTTTTGAGGCCTTGCTTTCAAACAAAGTACACCAGATAGAAACAGAAGAGGCTAAACAGTGTGTTGCTCTTCTTCATATTCTAGATCCTTCAATTTCAATTAGTGAAAAGCTTGCTCTTTCTTCGGATACCCTACAAAATATAGTTTCTGGAGACGACGAACAGCACACTAAATTACGGAACTACCTAGATCTTTGGGAAGCGATACAATCTTACGATATCGATCGCCAACAGCTCGTCCATCATTTGGTTTATGGTGCAAAAGATCTTTGGAAACAAGGGGGAAACGATGAAAAAGCATTAAACCTGCTTCATCTTGTTTTGAGGTTTACAAGTTATGATATAGAATGTGAAAGTATCGTTTTTCTCTTTGTAAAACAGGCATATAAGCAAGCATTATCTTCTCACGCAATTTCACGTCTTTTAAAATTGGAAAAATTTATATCTGAAACGAATATTCCATCTGTAGTGATTAGTGAGGCTGAGAAAGCAAACTTTTTGGCTGATGCTGAATACCTCTTTGCTCATGAAGAATATAATAAATGCTATTTGTATAGTTTTTGGTTGACTAAGATTGCCCTCTCACCTCAAGCCTATCGCTTAGCAGGCTTATGCCTGATGGAAAATAAGTGTTACAACGAAGCTTTAGAATTTTTGTCTATGCTCTCACCGAGTGACAGTGTCTACGACTATAAAACACAAAAGGCGTTAACATTTTGCCAAAAACATCAATCTAGGGATAAGACTTCCTCTTAATAAATTCCTTATCTCTTTATTCTGAGAATAGAGAGCTTTTCTTGCTTAGTAAATTTTTTATGTTTTTATTTGGGAACTATTTATCTGAGTATTTAGGAAAAGATTTTCGAATCTTGATGCAGTCATGTTATGTTAGACTCTGCAACTAAATAAGAGTAGAGAAGTGGCATTGCGCACTGAATTTGATCCTGTTTTAGAAGACTTATTGCATCAGCAGGTGATATCTCCTTTAGACATAGCTTTTGCTTGCAAGCACGTCTCACCAGACTCTGGAGAATCTTTTATTTTTCTCGCAATCTCTTCAGCGCTATGGCGCTATGGCCATCCTTTTCTTTTGCTTTATGAAAATCGCATTCGACCTTCTTTGGGCAGGATTTCAGAAACGAGTTTGTATCGGGGATTTAATAACCTTCCTAAGGAAGTTCGAGACAAGTTATTTGTCACTGTTTCAGGACGTTTGTATTTGCGTTCTCTATACACTATAAGGTGTAAATTATTAGAAAAACTTTCTTTGCTTTCTTCAGCAGTTCCTAAGTATTTTCCTCCCACGATAGATTCGCACATCCTTTCAGAAGAGCAGAACTTTATTTTTAATAAAATAACCCTAGGATGTTTTTCTATAGTTTCTGGGGGCCCAGGAACAGGAAAAACTTTTTTAGCTGCGCAACTGATCCTTTCTTTAGTAAAACAGCAACCTAAGCTACGTATTGCTATAGTGTCTCCTACAGGAAAGGCTACATCTCATATTCGTCAGATTCTTACGAAATACAATATATTCGAGGACATGGTTGTGATCCAGACTGTTCACCATTTCCTACAGGAATATGCCTACCGTCGCTATAGTTCTATAGATATCCTTTTAGTAGATGAAGGTTCTATGGTAACTTTTGACCTCTTATATAGTTTGGTACAAACCTTAGAGGGATATGAAAAAGACCAAACACTCTACACCTCAAGTTTAATTATTCTAGGTGATACTAATCAATTGCCTCCTATTGGAATTGGGGTTGGAAACCCTCTTCAAGATCTGATAGGACAGTTCCCTAAAAATACGTTTTTTCTGAAGACGTCGCATAGAGCAAAGACTGGAGAAATTCATCAGTTTACTCAAGCTGTGTTGCGTAGGGAGATGATTCCCTTTTCTCCTCTCTCATCTATATCCTCAGCTATAGAGGTATTGAAAGATCGTTTTGTAGAGTCGTTACGTCAATCAGAAAGGAGTTTGTGTGTACTGACTCCTATGCGTTATGGTCCTTGGGGAGTTCTCAACTTAAACAAAATCATACATCAAAGATTAGCGAGAAACTATCCTGATTTACTTATTCCTATTATGGTGACAAGCCGCTATGAAACTTGGGGACTATTTAATGGGGACACAGGATTACTATGTTTAAAAACTCAGAAATTACATTTTCCTCAACACGAACCTATAGATGCTAGGGCTCTTCCTCAATACGTTTATAATTACGTTATGTCCGTGCACAAGAGTCAGGGTAGTGAATATGATGAGGTTATCGTAATTATTCCCAAGGGAAGTGAAGTATTTGGAGTGTCAATTCTTTATACTGCAATTACCCGGGCCAGGCATAGAGTTTCTGTTTGGGGAGATCCTGATACTCTACATAAGATAATTAAAAAATCTAATGACTAGACTTGTTTTAACAAGAAAAAACCCCCAAAGAATATTCTAAGAGGGTTTCTTGGTATCAATGTAGTTAAAAGCTATCCTATTTTAGCATAATCTTTAATAAAGTTTATGACAGAGCTAATCAATCCAATAATAGCCATAATTAGAACAGCATGGATTCCAAGAATAGCAGGAAGAAATGAGCAAACTGTGCTAAGAATATCGCCAACTAAATCAACCATATCTCCCAACCAAGCTATGAAACAGTTTCTTAAATTCTTGGAACGTTCTAAAAACTCTCTAGAAGGCTGACTTGGATTTTCAGGATCGCTCATTGTTTCGGGTTTATTCTTGAGCACTTGGTAAAGTGCAATAGAATTCTCAACTAAAGAGCAACTTGTGGCAGCCAGGTTGAGGCAGGAACTAACTTGGCATCCGACTCGGTTAGCGTGCGAACCTAAGGAAACCACGCTCATATCGTGTAAGAACGTAGCTGTTCCAAGAGTCTTTGCTGCTAGACGAGAAACTTTTCCTGTAATAGTTAAAGCGGATCGGCGCCGTAATTTTTGAGCGAGAGGATTGTTAGTATCATTCGCGTTTTCACGTATGAACTCTCCTGTATCCGTAGTTTCAAAGATCATCGAACCATTAAGTAATTGACCCCACAACATAACTCCTTGTACTGCCGTGTTTACTCCATCAGTAGCAGAAAGAAAATTTTCAGTTTTCTGCAAAGCAGGTTGTGCATGATGATTAGTTCCTAAAAAGCATCTAGAAATTGTTACGGAATTTTTAATTGCTCCTACAACATCACCAGTGAGTGAAAGGCTATCATAAAGAGACGTTGTCTGCTTTCTGAATAGATTTCCAGAAGTCCTCACGCCAGGAACCCAAGACTTTAAGTGTAGAAGTGTTTGTCTACCAAGATGTGATGTTGCCATAACCTACCTAATTAGATTGTTTAAAATTACTATCAGCCTCTGACGTTAGCTTTTAAAGTTGCTCTGGATTTAATACGGGCAGCTTTATTATCTTTAAAGATGCCTCGCTTTACAGCTTTATCTACTACACTGTAGACAGATTGCAGGTGGCTAAGAGTAGCTTGAGTGTCATCCAGTTTTAGAGATGCTTCAAACTTTTTTACTGTTGTTTTTACTTTGGATTTGAAGCTGTGATTGATTAACTCTCTTTTTTGTGCAGTTAGAATGCGTTTTTCAGCAGAAGGTCTTTTTTGTATAACGTTTTTTTTGTTCGGCTTTTTGGGTGCCATAATATCTCCAGACGAAACAACAATTTTATTTAAATGAACTACAGGTATTAACTGTAGATGAATTGAGGGTGGAAGGAAGGCTTTTTCTTATTTTCGATGCACATATTAAGAAAAAAGAGAATTTATGAGAAATAAAAAAAGTTTTATGCCAACATAACAATAAGAGTATAGTCTTAAAAAATAATTTTCTAATCAAATAGAACTTACGGTTATGAAGAGCAATTTATTCTTATTTTTTTTGATATAAGGATTTATTTTTTATGTTATTGGTGAAGAAATGGTTGTACACCTATTTCAAATATTGGATTTACTTTCTTCCAGTAGTAGCACTCCTTCTTCCCTTAGTATGCTACCCCTTCCTTTCTATAAATCAAAAAATTTATGGCTATTTCGTCTTCACTACAATTTCTTCTTTGGGTTGGTTTCTTGCCTTGAGGCGTAGGGAAAACCAATTAAAAACCGCTGCTGTCCAACTTCTTCAAACAAAAATTCGAAAATTAACAGAAAATAATGAGGGGTTGCGACAGATTCGAGCATCTCTTGAAGAACGCCAACAAGAAAGTGCTCAACTGCAAATTCAAAGTCAAAAACTTAAAAATAACTTATTTCATCTTCAAGGTTTATTTATGAAAACCAAGGGTGAAAATCAAAAATTAGAGACTTTGTTAGCTCATAGAACTGAAGAAAATCGATGTTTAAAAATGCAGGTAGATTCTTTAATTCAGGAATGTAGTGAAAAAACAGAAGACGTACAAGCTTTAAACCGAGAGCTGGCAGAGACTTTGGCATATCAGCAAGCTTTAAACGATGAGTACCAAGCGACTTTTGCTGAACAGCGCAATATGCTAGATAAACGGCAGGTGTACATTGGAAAGTTGGAGAATAAGGTTCAAGATTTAATGTATGAGATTCGTAATCTCCTTCAACTAGAATCAGACATGGCAGAGAATATCCTTTCTCAAGAATCGAGTGCTGTTACAGGAGACATTTCTTTACAATTATCTAGTGAGTTAAAAAAAATTGCTTTTAAGGCGGAAAATATAGAGGCAGCCTCTTCTTTAACAGCTTCACGCTATCTTCATACAGATACCAGTTTGCATAATTACTCTTTAGAATGCCGTCAGTTATTTGATAGTTTAAGAGAAGAAAATCTTGGCATGCTTTTTGTCTATGCTCGTCAATCACAACGAGCAGTTTTTGCTAATGCGTTATTTAAAATGTGGACGGGGTATTGTGTAGAGGATTTTTTAAAATTTGGTAGTGATATTGTGATTTCTGGGGGGAAACAGTGGATGGAGGATCTTCATTCCTCTAGAGAAGAATGCTCTGGTAGGTTGGTGATTAAAACCAGGTCACACGGTCATCTTCCTTTTCGTTATTGCTTAATGGCTTTGAACAAAGGTCCTCTTTGCTACCATGTTTTAGGGGTTCTTTATCCCCTCCATAAGGAAGTGTTCCAGGATTGATATTGTTTCTTGTTCTAGGAGGAAAGTTTCATGATCTTGTTAATAAGATGTTGATTTTCGTCTGCATATAAGATAAAAATCCCTAGATTTCCTATCTTCCTTTGACTAAACTATCCCCTAAGGCTAGAAATCCCCTTGTTTTATTCCAAGTAAGAAAATTGTTCATGAATACACAGAATAGCCAAGCTACAGAAGTTTCCTCAGAAGAAGAGTCTCAAAAGAAGTTAGAAGAGCTGGTTGCTCTTGCTAAGGAACAGGGTTTTATCACCTACGAAGAAATCAATGAAATTCTTCCTATGTCGTTTGACACTCCAGAGCAAATTGACCAAGTGTTGATTTTCTTAACTGGAATGGATATTCAAGTTTTAAATCAAATCGATGTTGAAAGACAGAAAGAGAAGAAAAAAGAAGCTAAAGAGCTTGAAGGTTTAGCTAGGAGGACCGAAGGAACTCCTGATGATCCTGTTCGCATGTATTTGAAAGAAATGGGTACAGTACCTCTTCTTACTAGAGAAGAAGAGGTAGAAATTTCTAAGAGAATAGAAAAAGCTCAAGTACAGATTGAACGAATTATTTTACGTTTTCGTTATTCCGCTAAAGAAGCTATTTCCATAGCCCACTATTTGATCAGTGGCAAAGAACGCTTTGATAAGATTATTTCTGAAAAAGAAGTTGAAGATAAAACGCATTTTCTTAAGTTACTTCCCAAATTGATTGCTTTGCTTAAGGAAGAAGATTCTTATTTAGAAACTTTATTATTAGCTTTAAGACAGCCTGATTTATCGAAACAAGACGCCGCTAAATTAAATGACGATTTAGAGAAGTGTCGTATCCGAACGCAAGCATACTTACGTTGTTTCCACTGTCGTCATAATGTAACCGAAGATTTTGGCGAAGTTGTTTTCAAAGCTTACGATTCTTTCTTACAATTAGAACAGCAAATTAATGATTTAAAAGTTCGTGCAGAAAGAAATAAATTTGCTGCTGCAAAACTGGCAGCTGCTAAGCGTAAGCTGTATAAAAGAGAAGTTGCTGCGGGAAGAACTTTAGAGGAATTTAAGAAAGACGTCCGTATGTTACAGCGCTGGATGGATAAAAGCCAGGAAGCTAAAAAAGAGATGGTCGAGTCCAACTTACGCTTAGTGATCTCTATTGCTAAAAAGTATACCAACCGAGGGCTTTCCTTTTTGGATTTAATTCAAGAGGGGAACATGGGCCTAATGAAGGCTGTGGAAAAGTTTGAATATCGCCGTGGTTATAAATTTTCGACATATGCCACGTGGTGGATTCGTCAAGCCGTGACGCGTGCGATTGCAGATCAAGCAAGAACAATTCGTATTCCAGTACATATGATTGAAACCATCAATAAAGTGCTTCGCGGAGCGAAGAAATTAATGATGGAAACAGGCAAAGAACCAACTCCTGAAGAACTGGCAGAAGAATTAGGATTGACTCCTGATCGTGTGCGGGAAATTTATAAGATTGCTCAGCACCCGATCTCTCTACAAGCAGAGGTTGGAGAAGGTGGGGAAAGTTCTTTTGGAGATTTCTTAGAGGATACTGCTGTAGAGTCTCCTGCAGAGGCTACGGGCTATTCTATGCTCAAAGACAAGATGAAAGAGGTTTTAAAGACCCTTACGGATCGTGAGCGATTTGTTTTAATCCATCGTTTTGGTCTTCTTGACGGCAAACCCAAGACTTTAGAGGAAGTCGGTTCTGCCTTTAATGTCACTCGTGAACGTATTCGTCAAATTGAGGCGAAAGCCTTAAGAAAGATGCGACATCCTATTCGATCTAAACAATTGAGAGCATTCCTAGACTTATTAGAGGAAGAAAAAACGGGAACTAGCAAGGTTAAGGGCTTAAAAGCTAAATAGTCTTTAAGGAAAACGTCATTTTTTATAGCCTTGTATAAATAAAACATTGATTTGGTGATTGCTATAGAACGTTATCAATTAATTATATCGAACTTTCGTGTCTGGTTGTTTTTAGGATGTTCTGTTGAAGAACGTCATTTTAAGCAGCCCGTTCTTGTTTCCGTGACTCTTTCTTCTACTGAAGTGCCATCTGCTTGTATATCTGATAAGCTTTCAGATGCTTGTTGTTATTTAGAGCTGACCTCTCTTATTGAAGAGGTGGTTCATGTTAAACCTTATGCTTTAATAGAACATCTTGCTAAAGAATTATTTGATAGCTTGGTGATCTCTTTTGGAGAGAAGGTCTCCAAGATAGAGGTAGAAGTGGCAAAAGAGCGACCCCCAGTTCCTAACTTATTAGATCCTATAAAATTTAAGATTAGTAAAGAACTATGTCCGAGCTCACTTTTGTCTGCTTAAGTTTAGGATCAAATTTAGGTAATCGGTTTAAAAATCTACAGAGTGCTCGTACTTTATTAAGCGAACAAGCCATTTCAGATGTGCGTAGCTCGGTAATTCTAGAAACAGAAGCCTTGTTATTACCAGGATCTCCTCAAGAATGGAACTTGCCCTATTTTAACTCCGTACTTGTAGGGAAAACGAAACTATCTTTGCAAGAGTTGTTATCTACCATCAAACAGATAGAGAGGGTAGTAGGCAGGGAAGAGGGAATGCCTCCCTGGTCTCCTCGAGTCTTGGATATAGATATTTTACTTTATGGTGATGAGTCTTTTTGTTGTGATAACAGTCAGACTACAATTCCTTTCCCTGGTTTATTGTCGCGTCCTTTTTTGATTGCTTTAATAGCTTCTCTTTGTCCTTATCGCCGATTTTGCATTGAAGGCTCTCCCTATCATAACCTTACATTTGGAGAATTAGCACACAACCTGCCCTCTCCTCCAGGCACTATTCGCAGAAGTTTATCTCCAGATGCTCTGTTGATGGGAGTTGTGAATATTACTAACAATTCTATGTCTGACGGGGGCATGTTTTTAGAGTCAAGTAAGGCAGTTGCTCATGCTGAAAAATTATTTACAGAAGGTGCTGCAGTTATAGATTTTGGAGCTCAGGCAACAAACCCTAAAGTAAAGCAGTTTTTATCTGTAGATGAGGAATGGAAACGGCTCGAGCCTGTTTTAAGATTGCTAGCAGAAACTTGGTCAGACAAAAAGCAATACCCAGCAATTTCTTTAGATACGTTTTATCCTGAGATTATTCTTAGAGCTATGGATGTCTATCCGATCCAGTGGATCAATGATGTTACTGGAGGGTCTCAGTCTATGGCTGAGGTTGCTAAAGACTATGGGTTATGTTTGGTTATGAATCACTCGTCTTCGTTGCCCGTAAATCCTAAAAATACCTTATCGTTTTCTATACCTACTGGCGAGCAGCTACTGAGGTGGGGTGAGGAGCAACTTGAGAAATTTTCTTATGCTGGGCTTAATGCAAATCAGGTTATTTTTGATCCTGGGATAGGTTTTGGGAAGAGTGCTGTCCAATCTTTAACCACGCTGCATGAAATTGCAAAATTTAGGCGTTTAGGGTGCCCTATTCTTATTGGACATTCTCGAAAATCATTCTTATCTTTATTTGGCAATCACGATCCTATGGATCGTGATTGGGAAACTGTAGGCCTATCTATACTCTTACAAAAACAGGGAGTAGACTACTTGCGCGTGCATAACGTCGCTGCCCATCAAAAAGCTTTATCAGTGGCAGCTTCTTGTGAGGGCTATGTGTGCGTCTAATTTTAAAAAGTAGTCATTTGTACGGATACTTATGAGCATACAGGTCAGTGGAATTGTCGCTTGCGATCCTCGTGGTGTGATAGGTTTAGAGGGAAAACTGCCTTGGCATTATCCTGAAGATCTTCAGTTTTTTTCTGAGACAATACAAGAATTTCCTATTGTTATGGGAAAAAAGACCTGGAGAACGCTTCCTGGGAAGTATTTTATTAATAGGCAAGTTATAGTATTTTCTCATGAGAAGCAAAAAGCAACGGAAGGAGTTTCTTGGGTGAGTTCTTTAGAAGAATTTATGCTTCTTGATCTTCCCTCTCTCACATTTTTGATAGGTGGTGGTGAGATTTACTCTCTTTTTTTAGAGAATCAAATTGTGCAAAATTTTTTTGTTTCTCATATCAAGAAAAAATATGATGGTGATACGTTTTTCCCTTTATCTTTGCTAGAAACATGGACAAAGACTGTGCTTAAAAATACCCAAGACATAACAACATGTTACTATGAAAATCACCCCAGTCAAAACACCGAAAATATATCCTCACGATAGCCTGTATTCTATTCTAGAGTCTTCATTACCTAAGTTGAAAGAACGCTCTATTGTTGTGATCACATCTAAGATTATTTCTTTGTGTGAAGGTGCTGTTGTAGAGACTGAAAAGATGTCTAAGGATGAATTAGTAAAGCAAGAAGCAGATGCACATCTATTTGTAGAGAAATACGGGATCTATCTAACTAAGAAATCGGGAATACTCATTCCTTCAGCGGGGATCGATGAGTCCAATGTTGATGGTTATTTTGTATTGTATCCTAAGAATCTTTTGGTTTCTGTAAATACTCTCGGTGATTGGCTGAGAAATTTTTATCAGCTAGAACATTGCGGAGTCATTATATCAGATAGTCATACCACACCCTTGCGTCGAGGAACTCTGGGTTTAGGCTTATGTTGGAATGGCTTTTTTCCCTTATATAATTATATAGGACAACCAGATTGTTTTGGTCGTCCTTTGAGGATGACCTATAGCAATTTGTTAGATGGTTTATCAGCAGCAGCAGTTCTTTGTATGGGAGAAGGAGATGAGCAGACTCCTGTTGCTATTATCGAGGAAGCTCCCAAGGTTACCTTTCATTCATCTCCAACTACATTAGAAAACATGAATGACTTGGCAATAGCTGAAGATGAAGATTTATATGGTCCTTTGTTACAATCTGTAGCATGGAAAACTCATTCACACAAACCTTTTGAGGTATTATGAAATCCTGGATAGCACTACTTGATAAGCAGATTAAAGATCAACATATGTTAAAGCATCCGTTTTATCAGAGTTGGTCTGAAGGGAAGCTAGAGAAAAAACAGCTTCAAGCTTATGCTAAAGATTATTATTTACATATTAAAGCATTCCCTTGTTATCTTTCAGTGCTTCATTCTCGTTGTGATGATTTAATGATCCGGAAACAAATTCTTGAAAACCTCATGGATGAAGAGGCGGGAAATCCTAACCATATAGATCTGTGGAGGCAATTTGCTCTCTCTCTTGGAGTTTCTGAAGAAGAGATTGCCAATCATCAATTCAGTCAGGCTGCTAAAGATATGGTAGCAACATTTCGTCGCTTATGTGACGTGCCATCAATTGCTGTTGGTTTAGGAGCTCTTTATACTTATGAGAGTCAGATTCCTGAAGTCTGTGGTGAGAAAATTCGTGGTTTAAAAGAATATTTTGGGATTTCTTCGCGAGGCTACACATACTTTACTGTGCATCAGCATGCAGATATTAAACATGCAAGTGAAGAGCGGGAGATGTTAAAAACTTTAGTGGGCAATGAAAATCCTGATGCTGTTTTACAAGGGTCTCAAGAGGTTTTAGATACTTTGTGGAACTTTTTGAGTTCTTTTATCGACATAACAGAGAGTTGTTCTTGTAAGTAGTTTTTAGTTATCTTTGCAATTCTAGAATAAAATTAATGACATTAATAAAAAGAAAACCCTCTTTTAAATTATTAAGAGAGGGTGTTTTTTATCTTAAGATAGTCTACAGAATAACTTTACTTTTTAGGTAAAATTACAAAATTCTAAGCTTCTACTGCTTGAGCAGGAACTTCTTGGGCTGCTTCAGTAGTATTAATAGAGGAAGTTTTAGGTGTTAGGATCACTTCATAGATGCGCTTTTCAATTTCCTCAAAAAGCTTTTTATTGCGTTTAAGTTCTTCACGGACGAATTCTCTTCCCTGTCCTAACTTTTTCTCTTGATAGTTGAACCAGGAACCTTTTTTCTCAATAATATTATATTCGACAGCAAGATCTAAGATGCAACCTGCAGAAGAAATTCCTTCATTGAATAGGATATCAAATTCTGCAATCCTAAATGGAGGAGCGAGTTTATTTTTAGCTACTTTAACTTTGATTCGGTTTCCAATGTCAGAATTGTCGCTGCTTTTTATCGACCCTATACGGCGAATATCTAATCGTATCGAAGAATAGAATTTTAAGGCACGCCCCCCAGTAGTCGTTTCTGGGTTTCCGAAGCTCACTCCAATTTTCTCTCGAATTTGGTTAATGAAAATGGCACAGGTTTGGCCACGTGATAGTGTAGCGGTGAGCTTGCGTAGTGCTTGAGACATCATACGGGCTTGTAGGCCTACATGTACATCACCAATATCTCCTTCAAGTTCGCTTTTGGGAACTAAAGCGGCTACAGAGTCAATGACAATCACGTCAACAGCTCCTGAACGAGCGAGCAATTCTGCTATGCTTAATGCATCTTCACCACAATCGGGTTGAGAGATCATAAGATCATCGATATTGACGCCGATAAGAGAAGCATAGCTAGGATCTAAAGCGTGTTCAGCATCTATATAGGCAGCAACACCTCCCATTTTCTGAGCATTGGCTACAATATGGGTTGCTAGTGTCGTTTTCCCTGACGATTCAGGACCAAAGATTTCGATAACCCGGCCTTTGGGAACACCGTGAATTCCTAACGCCAAATCTAAAGACAAAGCGCCTGTTTTTATCGTGGAGATTTCATGTGTGGCAGAGTGTCTTCCTAAACTCATAATAGATCCAGTGCCGAATTGCTTTTCAATATAAGCAACAGCAGCTTCTAGAGCCTTTTTTCTATCAGGTAAATTCATGTAGGTGCTCCTTGTTTCCATATTCCCCAGAAAATCGTTCTGTTTCTCTGAGAATCAAGAGAAACATAGAAGCTCTTCCCATAATTAGTTGAGAGATTTGGGGCGGAAGGTTTTAGATGATGTGTATCATTCTGCATTGTTTTGCTCTCATGCATACTTGAATTTGTCATGGCAGTCAAGGCAAAAAGTAGCTTTGAGTTTTCTTACTATTTCTCTATAAATTTAAGAAGAGAATTAGAATACAAGGACCTTAATTTTAGATAGTATATTTAGATTATGAATGTGGGAAATTAGATCTATTGGATGACCAGATTACTTTAACAAGGAAAACTATTTTCAAAAGATTAATAAAGCCTTAGCGAATTCCTAGCATAAATAGATTTGAGAGAGGGGAACGTCATGACTTTCTTGTGGAAGTCTATTGATTTTTTGTTCGAAGTAGCCGATGCCGATGGTTAACATACGGGGATGTTGTGCTAACCAGCGATCGTAGAAACCCTGACCATAACCAAGACGATATCCCTGCGGATCAAAGGCGAGGCCTGGAACGAGCACGTGGGTAATCTTATCACTCGAGATCGGTTTTTGGTTGGCGAGTATATCTTTAGGACCAGAAACAGAATATAGATCTTTTATGGAAGGGATGAGAACAGGACAGAGACTATTTTCATTTATCTTGGGAAGAGCCAGTGTAAATTCTTGGATAAGCACGCTATTTGCTTCTCTCATGTCTATTTCGCAATTGAAAGAGACAAAGGAAAGGACAACGCTATCCTTAGGAAAGCTATAAACAAAAGAGGCCACTGCAGAGGAGGCCTCTTGCTTGCGCTCTTCAGAGAGACCGTTGCGAATAGAGATAAAAACTTTACGTAGTGCAGATTTCTCTATTTTAGGATCAGTCATAGAAAAGTTCTAGTTGAGCAAAGGTTTGCCATCCTGATAGGGGATTTTTTTTGTAATCGTTCCCCCGGAAGAGAAAAACACAGCGGTACCACAACCACGATCTATTTTAGAATAAGGATGACGGTCTCCAGGACGGAAGTACTCTCCTTTGATTAGAAGATCATTGTCATACTCTTCTGTTACCATGATTTGCCCCTCAGGGTAGTATACAGTAAGTAACCCAGATTTTTTGTTATTTACTAATTCTTTACAACTTTCTAATGTACCACAAGGATACCAGGTTTTCACTACCCCTTGTAAAATTCCTTCGTGCCAGTTAAGAAGAAGCTTGGGCTTTCCTGTGTCGGGATAAAAGAAGTATTCTTCTCCGTGCTTCGAGCCCTGCAGAAGGTTATACATTTGAATGATGTGTTTGCCCGAGGAATCGAATTTGGAAACCTTACCGTTAGGTTCTCCTCGGGAAAAGGATATAGTTTCTATAATAGCATATTTGCCATAGATTGCTTGAATGCCGTTACCGTCATTTATACTTGCGTAGATTTCATGGGTTTCGGGATCTAAGTATTCTGCCTGCACGAGTCGTCCCTCATGATACTCTTCCCACGCCAAGACCTCTTCATCGGATCCTTCGTTATAGCGAATAGAAGGCCCGTGTTGCTTGCCGTGCTGGTAATTCTGTTCTTTGAGTAGTTTCCCTGAAGATGTGTACGTCAGGAATTTACCGTGAGGAACTCCCTTATGATAGGAACACTCTTTCCAAATTTTCCCATTGATATGGTAGTAAAACGAAGATCCTTCTAGTAAACCCTTCTCATAAACAATAGCAGCTTCTAAGATACCATCATCGTTATAAGCAAATGTTGTTTGATCAAATAGCCAGCCAGACTCTGCTGAGGGATGGAGATCAGCAATGCCGCCGATAACCTCAGCTTGGATTTTAATATTCCCATTTACATGCCATTCCCGATATCTTCCATACGCACGGTTATTCATACATTCGAGGTATTGCTTAATTTGCCCGTTGGTATGGTATGCTGTTAAACAAGCGACGTTATCCCCGCGCTTATTTTTATACATTCTCATTACCTTTTGATAAGGCTGGGGAGAAAGAAAATCTACCTTAGCGTATTTCTTTAGCTTTTCTTTAGAACAAACGGTTTCTGATAAGCCATTTCTATCAATGATATTGATACCCGTGAGGGTAAGTTTCTCGTAATCACCCGTTCTTCCTTCAAGGGGGCAAACGGCAATTAAAGAAGAACATAGAAATAAGCAGAATAGTTTTTTTATATCCATCGACTTACAGCCTCAGCATGTGTTAACCAAACCTCATTTCCCAGAGGCGTAATTTGTTTAGTCATTTTCCAACGGGTGAAGAAAACTAAAGGGGTGTCGGGATTCTCTGGATTGAAAAGCGAAAGTAGAGATTCGATATCTTCATTATCCATTTCAGTGGCCTGTGCTAGACGTATAAAAACAAAGTCATCGTGTATTTGTTCCGAGGTCCAGAGGAGCTGGTGGTTAGATTTATCTAGGGCACGTTTTCTTTCCCAAACTTCTTTACTTTGTGCTAGCAGAGAGTTTGAGTTTAGTTTGTCTAAACGCTGACGTTCTTTGGATAGTGGGTGTAACTGCTTGCAAGAGGCGTTCAAGCTCTCTATCGAGAAGTTATTACGATCCTTAGAAAGGCGAGCATTATGTTTGATCACTAGATCTTCGTGATCTCTTGTCACTTTCAATGTAAGAATGCGGGAGTTAAGATCTGCCCAGCGCTGGGAGATCTTAACATGATTAGTAGTAATTGCTACAATGGGAAGTATACTCAAGAGAGCCAGAAAACTAAGCACCAGAACTGAGATCCATTTTTTCATAAGATATCCTAAGAGCTTAATGTAAATTGTAATTTAAAAGATCGTTGGTCTTCTAGAGACTCTAAAACATGATGTAGTTTTGGATGATTTGATACTTTTTTCAAAAACTGAGGAATGTCTTCAGGTTGACCTTGTCCTCTTACCTCAACTAGGGCGCTGTAGGGAAGCGAAGTGTTCTCCTTTGAGGGATAGCTTGTCATTGTATAAGAGAAATAAGAGAATTTTATTGAAGGGCTTCCTTTCCCTAGGGCAAGAAGAAATTTTAATGTCTGTTCACTTGTAGGAATTGTAGGTAAGAGTGGATAGTGTGAAAGAGAGTTCTTCATTCCGACTGCCTTGACTGTTTTTTCTGCAGCTTTTAAGGATCTTGGTAGAGAGCCTTCTTCAGGACAGGCAAGAGCAAAATGACTCTCTGCGGAGGAAGAAAGAGCTTTCAGTTTTAAGACAGACCCCAGGCTAACTACTATGGTAGCAAAGAGGGCGTACTTCCCTATTAACAGAGAGGAGCGTAGCAGCCAATGTTTTTGGGCTGCTGGAGAAACTGATGTTGTGTCATAGGGAAAAGTCAGAGGCCTTTTTGAGGCTCCGTGGTGAGCAGCAGCAATAGTGTCTCCATAAATTTCCCAGTCTTCGTCTTCCACTCCATAGGTCATAGATTGACAGACCACAAGAGGAAGAGAGAGTTTCTGCTCCAAAGATTTTTTTAGATTGGGTGATACCTGTGCTATGTGGATAGCGGGAAGAATGGTGTGCGGGAATATTTCTTGTATATATTGCAGTGTAGCGTGGATGTCGTCACAGCTTTTTTTCGTTGAATAGTTGGAAAAAGAGCGTGCTACGGCAATGGCATGATTTTTTACAAAAATACAAGTGACTTCTTCAGAGCCGCCATAGACAAGAAAATATGCAGGCAGGCTTTTTAAAGGACTCTGTTCTGCTAAAAAAAAGATATCGGCAGCACGACAAGAGAGTTTGTCGGGGAAAATATGAGCTTGTGACAGCAAGGAGAGTTCTTTTTTAATTGTGTTTTTCTGAGCAATCCATAGGGTCAGAGGAGTCTCTCCCTTATCTGTCTGTTTCCCTAGTTGTGGTTGTACGACTAGGGATGCCCAAGGTAGAGCAAGACTTGCTTCTAAATTGGTGAGGGCTACTTTTAAAATATTTTTTTTATTTTTAAGAAGCGACGAAAAACTTTTAACTAGGATGTCAGAACCTTGCAGAGAAAAAGTTGTTGATGCTGTAAAGTATTTTTTTGGAGGAGACCAAGTCTCTCCCTCAGCAATTTGTTCGCAATGACAGACTATCCATCCTTTACATGTTTTCTGTAAAATTGCTATTTTAATAGTATTGTTTCCAGCTTTGGTTAGTCCAATATGATAGACGGGCAGTTTGAAATTCATAGTGCGAAGATTCTTAAAATATAAAGACAGCCATTTTAATGGATAAAAGGCTCTTTTTCAAGAAAAACACATATTAATTGTAATTAAGAGAGTAAAATATAATGCTATCTTATTTTTTAAGAACAGCTATTAATGTTTATAGCTTTCTAATTTTAACCTACATCTTTGCTTCTTGGATCCCTAGTTGTCACTCTGCGCCCTGGTACCAATTGGTTTGCAGATGCGTGGATCCTTTTTTGAATTTTTTTCGTAAATTTATCCCTAGAATCGGATTTATAGACTTCAGTCCCTTTGTCGGTCTGCTTTGCCTTGGAATACTTCCTTTTGTTATACTAAAGGTCCTACGTTTTATTATTCTTAATATTCTGCATTCTCCATGGCTGCTCCAATATTTATAAAAAATATTTTACTTCGTTCATCCACGGTCTATGCTCCGCTAGCAGGTTTTTCAGATTATCCCTACCGTTCCATGTCCGCATTATATCAACCAGGACTGATGTTTTGTGAAATGGTGAAAGTAGAAGGGATGCTCTACTCTCCCAAGCGTACTCTTAAGCTTCTAGATTATAATGAAAGCATGCGCCCTATAGGAGGGCAGCTATGTGGTAGTAATCCAGAAACTAGTGGGGAGGCTGCTAAAATTTTGGAGGGCCTTGGGTTCGATCTTATAGATTTAAACTGCGGATGTCCTACAGATAAGATTACTAAAGATGGGAGCGGTTCGGGTCTTTTGAAAACCCCAGAGCTTATAGGTAAAATTTTAGAGAAAATCATAAGTAGTGTTTCCATTCCTGTAACAGTGAAAATTCGCTCGGGCTGGGATTCAGAACATATCAACGTAGAGGATGTCGTACGTATTATACGAGATGCTGGAGCTAGTGCTGTTTTTGTTCATGGTAGAACGCGTGCTCAGGGATATCATGGTCCTAGTCATCTGGATTATATTTCTAAAGCAAAGGCTGCTGCAGGAAAAGATTTTCCAGTTTTTGGTAACGGAGACATCTTTTCTCCAGAAGCTGCTCAAAAAATGCTTACTACAGAATGTGATGGTATTCTTGTAGCTCGAGGAACCATGGGAGCTCCTTGGATTGGGCAACAAATCCAAGAATATCTAACTACAGGAAGCTACAAAAACATTTCCTTTATCAAAAGGAAGGAGGCGTTTCTTCAGCACATGCACTTGGTAGAAGATTATTACCAAAATGAAACGAAGTTCCTTTCAGAAACGCGTAAATTATGTGGCCACTACCTAATTTCCGCAGCTAAGGTTCGCTTCCTTCGAGCGTCTCTAGCAAAAGCGACATCATACCGAGAAGTCTACCAGCTTGTAAATGATTATGAAGAAGCTGAAGAATCTTCTTTTGGTGCTCTTGTTAAATGCTGACTTAGATGTTTGGATAGTTGGAACATATCGATGGGATTCGAACCAATAATAGTAGCCAAATTGTTATCAGGAACTAAGAGTTTCTTATTTTCTGGTGACTGTAGTTGATGTTTCTTGATATAATCCCAGATTTTTTTTGTTGCTTCTCCTCGAGATACAGGTTGATCTCCGATCATATTCGCTAGATCTGGAGAAGGGATAAACAAAGGGCCTCCTTTCTTTTTAGAAGCTGTTCTTTTAGAGCTTTTTGTTTTTCCCTTTTTTGCAGGTGTTTTCGTTGTCTTTATTGAAGTTTTTTTCTTGTATGGGGTTTTTTCTGTTCCTGAATACTTCGTCATTACAGCGTCTATAGAATTTCCGATCACACTGCATTCGGGGTATTCTGAACAGGAGTAGAAAATCTTATTATAACGAGAACGTTTTTTGAAAATTTTCCCACTACAGCCTATAGCGGGGCAGGGAACAGGTTCTTCCTGTTCGATTTCTTCTCCTTTTTTGTGGATAGAGATTGTGCTGCGGCATTCAGGGTAATTCTCACAACCTAAAAATGTTCCATAGCGGCCGTGACGTACTTTCATAACGGCTCCACAAAGTGGGCAGGGACTGTCCCACGGGGTATCATCGGCATAGTCTGCTTTGTTGAAAGCGAGTTCTTCTTCAGAAGAGCGATAGTCGCATTCAGGATATTCTGAGCAACCATAGAAATAGCTATTTTTAGACCAGATTTTTACTAGCTTTCCTTTGTGGCATTTAGAACATTCTATATTTGTAAGAATTCTAGGAATAACGGCTTCTTTTTCTGCTGTAGTAACTACAGGAAGAAATGTGGTCCAAAATTCTTGAAGTAAGAGTTTCCAAGGTTTTTTATTGTCAGCAATTAGTTCGAGCTCATCTTCCATTAAGGCTGTGAACCCTATATCCATAATTCTCGGAAAGTTTGTTTCTAAGAACTGAGAGATAATCTTTCCTAATTCTGTAGGATGTAAGCGTTGATTTTCTTTGGTAGTATATTCACGACTTTGGATTTTGTTCATTATCGTCGCATAGGTTGAAGGACGGCCGATTCCAGATTTTTCTAATTCTTTAACCAAAGAAGCCTCTGTAAATCTAGGAAGAGGTTTTGTAAACGCTTGTTCTTGGGAGACTTTCTCTTTAATTAAGACATCTTGGGCATGTAAAGGAGGAAGAGGATGGTCTTCTTCTTGATCATTTTCGTCATCATGCTTCTCCTCATATACGGCGAGAAATCCTTTAAATTTTAATAAGGATCCTGAAGCTCGGAGATCTATACCTGTATCTGCAGTGATTTGAATAGCTAGGGTATCATAAATTGCAGGGGTAATTTGTGAGGCTACAAAGCGCTTCCAGATTAAGTTGTAAATCTTAAATTGATCTTCAGAGAGCTTATTTTTTAAGTGATCTGGAGAAAGATGAATGTCAGTGGGACGTATAGCTTCGTGAGCATCTTGAGTCATCTTTTTAGTAGTATATACGTTCGCTTTCTCAGGAAGATATTCTTTGCCAAAAGTCTGGCTTATATACTGCCTTACCATAGTTAAAGCTTCAGGATCCACACGTACGGAATCCGTACGCATATAGGTAATCAAACCTGTAGAGTCTTCACTATCTAAATCGATACCTTCATATAGTGTTTGGGCTATGGACATTGTTCTGGAAGCAGAAAAACGAAAATGTCGACTTGCTTCTTGCTGAAGTGTCGATGTAATAAAAGGAGGGGGAGCAAAACGACGTTTTTCTTTAGCTTCTACACGAGTAATTGTATAGGAGGACTTTTCTAATAGTTCGGCATAATACTGAGCTTTATCTGCGGAATTAATAAGAAGAATATCATTTTCGGTTTTCCCTTCAGGGACTTCTTTTTCCCACTTTTTCCCTTTTACAGAGTATAGGTGTGCCCAAAACGTTTTTGTTGTTTTGGGATCTTGCATCAAAACTCTTAAATTCCAGTATTCGACAGGAACAAAAGCATCTATAGCCTTTTCTCGATCTACAACAAGCTTTAAAGCTACAGATTGGACACGCCCTGCAGATATCCCTGAACGTTGTTGTAATTTTCGACTTAAAATAGGGGAAATCTTATATCCAACGATGCGGTCAAGAAGTCTACGCGCTTGTTGTGCGTTGACTAGAGCCATATCGATTTCTCTTGGATGTTTTAAGGCTTCTGTAACAGCATTTTTGGTAATCGCATTGAAAGATACTCTTTGGATGGGGGGAGATTCAGGAAGCTGATTTGCGATATGCCAGGCAATGGCTTCTCCCTCTCTATCGGGGTCAGGAGAGAGATAGACTTTTTCACACTTTGCTGCTAGCTTGCGGATGTGGTTGATGACCTCTTGTTTATCAGGAAGCACTTGGTATTGGGGTTCGAAATTGTGATCTACATCAATGCCAAATTCTTTAGCGGGGAGATCTACAATATGTCCTATAGACGAGGCAAAAACAAATTCATTTCCTAATAATTTTTGTAGTGTTTTAATTTTTGCAGGTGATTCTACTATAATTAAGGACTTTTTCATTAATTTAATTGCGTGGGGACCCTGGATACTTTAATCGAGAGAAAACGCGACTCCCTTTTATTAATTTGATTTTCTAGTTCCTAAAACTTTGTTCTCATGCAAATATACATTATTTATTTCAAGGTTTCGCTGGAATAATAACGCGTATTTCAGTAACAAAGCTTTTCAACAGTTACAATAAGTCACTCTAGTAGCTTTTCATGAGTCTGTACTCATAGTTTCTCTGTAGGAGAAAAATAATCAACCAGATCGTACAACCCCACTATTGCGTTTTATCAAACGCTAAGCAACAGGAATGCTAGTCCTCATAGGAAGGCTAGCCTAGAGAATTCTTGATATGTCCCTATGGTTATTGAGTAAGAAGCAAATTCTTTTCAAGGGAATAATATGATAGAAAATATTTAGGTTTCGTCTTGAACCTTCAATTTTCATGCTTTTCTGATTAATAAAAAGTTTTAAAGTAACACAAAATTAAAAGCGAAGAGATTTCTTATTATGAAAAGGCTAAAACCTTTTGAATTTTGCTTGTTAAGGATTGTAATTTCTTTTAACAATGGGAAAAAAGAGTTCACAAAAGAGTCGAACGCAGATAGAAAACTAGGAACTATACGTGGAAAAATTTGAGTTTATCACCAGTCTTCCTTCTCCTGATGATGATTTGATTACTTTCAATAAACAGGGGTTGATTGCAGGACCAGAAGAAGAAAAGGTAGCGTTTCTTGTTCGTAGTAATGCTATGATAGACGCGGGACCAGAAGATCCTGCCTCATTTCCCGAATCTTTGAAAGAACTATTCGATGTTTTTCCTACCCACGTTGAAGTTCTCTACTCTAATGAAGGATTAGATGTTTGGGAAGCAGGATGTACTTGGATCCTAAGTAATGAAGTGACAATCCAACTTCGTAAACATTTACAGAAAGCCTCGCGATGGCTAGGAATGTATTCTAGAGATGAAGTATTGGCTCATGAAGCTGTACACGCTGTTAGAATGAAATTTTATGAGCCTATCTTTGAAGAGATTTTGGCGTATCAAACTTCCCGTTGGGGCTGGAGAAGGTTTTTTGGTCCTTTATTTCGTTCTCCAGGAGAGAGTTACTCATTATTATTTTTCACCATTTCAGGTGTGGGAATTTCCCTATGGTATCCTATGATGGGTACGCTTATTACGCTAGTTTTACCTACCTACTTCTTGATGCGATTGTGCTTAGCACAGAGCTATTTGTATCGTGCTATGAAGAAGATCCGTAAAATGTTGGGCGTTCCCCCATTATGGGTAATGCTAAGGCTTACAGATAAAGAAATAAAAATGTTTGCTAAAGAGCCTATTCCTGTTTTAGAACATTATGCTAGAAAACAAAAATTAGAAAATGTTCGTTGGAAGCAAATTTACCAATCCTATTTTGTCTAGCTTCAATAGCTAACGTCGCAATCATCTTTGATTAAAAATTACTTGATAGCATCTTGTGTAAAATCGCTTTACATTTCTATTTTTCTTTTGCTGGCAGGAAGGATCTTCAGCTGGGAACGATATTTGGCGACAGTACGCCTTGCACAAGGAATCCCCCTAGCATTAATTCTGTTGCTGATCACACTATCGGATAGGGGTGTTTGTTCTGTAGAGATCCATTGGCGAATCCATTGTAAAACTATCTCTTTAGAATGTGGGGAATCTTGATGAATTCCTCGGGGAAAAAGTTGTTTTAAAGGGAAAATACCTATAGGAGCTGCAACAGCTTTGTTTTCTATAGCACGAAAGATTGTCGATTCGTGAAGAGCGAGATCTTGAGCAAGATCTTTGATTCCTAAAGGATGGGGAGCGGGAATTTTTCCCAATAAAAAATCTTCTTGTTGAGGGAGGAGTGTTTGCATCACTCGAAGAAGTGTTTGTTCTCGTTTTCTTAGATTTTTGATTAGCCACTTTGCTGATAAAACTTGTTGTGAGAGGTTTTTCTGCTCTTCTTTGGGAAGATGTTTATAGAAGTGAAATACTTCTCTGTTAAGTTTTATAGATGGCAGGCCCTGAGTGCTCACTTCAATGTCCCAAGATCCTGAGTGGTAAAAGAGATAAATATCAGGAAGAGGAGCGGCTAAAATTGGTTTTGTGCTGTAAGCTGCTGCAGGACACCAAGGGATGGATCCTAACGCTTTTTTTAAAATAGTTCGAAGTTCGGGTAAAGAGAGGGAGAACTTTTTCATAATAGGCACAAACTCACAGTGAGTCATCAAGGGATAGAAATCACGAACAATACTATAGGCTTGTTGGTGGGGAGAGTTTCGGAGGAGTTTCATCCAATAGCTCTGTAGTGATGGGGAGGCAATTCCTTCGGGATTTAGGTTTTGTATGGAGCTCCACACTTTATGAATTTTTTCTAATGGAAGCTCAAGCTCTTCAGCAAGCGCTTCAGGATTTTGTAGAAATAATCCTTCATCTGAAAGGTTGCCTGCAATTTGGTAAGCAATGAGTCGTTCTTCTGAAGTAGAGAAAAACTCATCGATTTGAGAGAGGAGATGGGTATACAAGGACTCTTGGGGCGCAGGAGTGTTATTCAAATAAGAAAACGTAGAGTTTATAGGTTGAGAACAAGGAGACCATTCCTCATCTTCTAGTGAAGAGAGATCAAAAAAAGGGTTTTGGATGATCTCTTGAGCTATATAGGACGATAACTCAGTAAGCGGCGATTGCAGCATCCGCAGGCCTTGTTGCATCCTTAGTGAGGGGAGATACTTTAGAGACAACTTCTGCTTTTGCTGAAACATGTCTAACGCACTTGAATCATATAATCTTTTGGAATTTCCTTTAGAAATCTACTAGGCTTCATCATCCGTACTGTTCCCCAGAGGCTGCGAACTTGTGCGGCAGTAAGATAGAGGAGGTCTTGAGCTCGAGTAATTCCTACGTAGCATAACCGCCGTTCTTCTTCAAGATTTTCGTAATTGCCTAACGAGTTGGCGTGTGGAAGAAGTTGTTCTTCTAGACCTACAAGGAACGATACCCGGAACTCCAAGCCTTTTCCATTATGGAGAGTCATTAGGTTCACGCGATCGGCAGTTACATTTTGATCATCATCGGAACCTTTTAAGGCAAGATCATCAAGGAAAAGTTCTAAGTGAATCTTGGGATTTTGTTGCTCAGATTCTAAAGCTTTATGATAGAGTTCTTCTAAATTGCTTTTCCGATCTTTGAAGGTGTCGGGGTCTTCTTTTAAGATTTCGAGATAACCTGAGATCTTAACTACAGATTCTATAAAATCTCTAAGAGAAAGAGTATGGTAAGCAGTTTCAATTTGAGGGAAAAGAGCAAGATAATCTTGAAGGCCTTCTTGTTGTTTTTTAGATAACTTGACTGCTTTAGTATCTAAGGCGTGTTGGCATGCTTGCAGGATAGGGAGATTTTCAGCAATAGCATATTGTGTGAGTGCGAATATCGTTGCTGAACCAAGCCCTCGCTTGGGCAGATTTACAGTTCTATCAAAGGCAACGATGTCGCTTTTGGAAATAAAGATACGAAGAAAGGCAAGGATATCTTGGATTTCCTTACGTTTGTAGAACGAGAGACCGCCTATAATCTCATAGGGGATACGCCGGCGTAGCAACGCGTCTTCAAATGTACGAGATTGGAAATTCGTCCTATAGAAAATACAGATGTCGCGTAGCTCTATTTTCCCCAATCTATGTAATTGAAGAATTTCTGCAGCTACAAAATCAGCTTCTTCACGATCCGTGCTTCCTAAAAAAAGACGAATCTTTTCTCCAGGTCCTTTGACACTACGCAATTCTTTTTCTAACCTTGATGCGTTATTTTTGATCAGAGCGTTAGCAGCATTTAGAATATTGCCATAGCTGCGATAATTTTCTTCGAGACACAAGACTTGAGAATTAGAATAATCATTTTCAAAATTTAAGATATTATGGATATTTGCTCCTCGCCAGGAGTAGATAGATTGATCTGGATCACCAACAGCAAAGACATTGCGATGTTGTTTTGAGATGAGTTGCATTAAAGTATATTGTGCATGATTGGTATCTTGATACTCATCGATTAACAATGCCTTCCATAGTTGATTATATGTTTCTTGTGCTTCAGGACTTTCTTTAAGTAGTCTTACGGTTAAAAAGAGAAGATCGTCGAAATCCAGAGCATTCGCTTCCACAAGTTTTTTTTGGTATTCTTGGTAGATGGAGACGACAGGATCTATGTAATCATTGGGATCCAAATCTTCGGGAAAGAGTAAACGGTTCTTTGCTTGTGAAATATGAGCTTGTATTTTACTTGCAAGATTCGGTTTGAGGTTGTGTTGTTGTAAGCAATGTTTTATCAGTTTTTCTGCATCACTTTGATCATAAATAATGAAATTGTTTTCACGATTTAGCAAATTTATAGAACGTCGAAGGATAAAAACTCCTAAACTATGGAATGTGCACACCATTGGAACATCAAAGCTATGAGTTGCAGAACACTGCCTGACAATACGTTCTTTAAGTTCTCGCGCTGCTTTATTAGTAAAGGTTACAGCAAGAATTTCTTGAGGGAGGATGCCTTTGCTAATTAGGTATAAGATTCTGTAGGTAACCACGCGAGTTTTACCTGCTCCTGCTCCTGCTAGAACGAGTATGGGATTGAGAGGAGCTGTAACAGCATTGCGTTGTGCTTCGTTGAGTTCTGGGATACATGTCATAATAAGTCCTAATTTTTAGCTTTACAGCTAGAGACTAACAATCTCTGTCGAGCTAAAATAAAAAGCGAGTATACTTTCATTGCTATTATAGAAAGGTGATTTATGCAGAATGCTACTATAGATCAGCTCCCTGTGTGTTGGCAAGAACAGCTTCCTTTATGTTGGCGCGAGCAGCTTAAGGAAGAGTGGTCTAAGCCTTACATGCAGCAACTCCTTATTTTTTTAAAACAAGAGTATAGAGAGCAAACTGTTTATCCTAAGGAAAGTTGTATATTTTCTGCTTTGAAAAGCACTCCTTTTGATAGGGTGTCTGTTGTTATCCTGGGCCAAGATCCTTACCCAGGAGAGGGGCAAGCTCATGGATTGAGCTTCAGTGTTCCCGAGGGTCAGCCTTTACCTCCCTCTTTGATTAATATTTTCCGAGAGTTAAAAACAGATTTAGGGATCGATAATCACAAGGGGTGTTTGCAGTCTTGGGCAGACCAAGGTGTTTTATTATTGAACACAGTATTGACGGTGCGTGCTCGCAAACCTTTCTCTCATGCTGGTAAAGGTTGGGAGTTGTTTACAGATGCAATTACGACTAAACTGATTCAAGAGAGAAGTCATATTATCTTCGTGTTATGGGGAGCTGCTGCTAAAAAAAAATGTGAGCTATTATTCAATTCAAAACATCAACATGCGATTTTATCATCTCCGCATCCCTCTCCGTTAGCTGCTCATCGTGGTTTTTTTGGTTGTTCACACTTTTCAAAAATTAACTATCTCCTTAATAAGCTGAATAAACCAATGATTAATTGGAAGCTCCCATGAATGAAGGTATCTACTCTATCTGTTTTCAAAAAACACCTCGACTCACTGCAAAATCCGTAGTGAGTATGGAGATGCCCTTAACTACACAGCAGCTTTCCTCAGCAGAAGGAATGCCCTCGGTTGCGAATTTGGAAGCGGATTTTTTACGAGCAGAGGCGCTCTTAGCAGAAATGCGAGAAATTCGTGGTTGCTTGGAACAATCTTTGCGAACATTAATTCCTGGAGAGTAAGTGCTTTTCAAATAAGTTTTGCACGTGAGGGGCTAATTTTTGCAATGCCTTTGCTCTGTGAGAAACTTGATTTTTTACCTCTTCAGTAAGCTCGGCAAATGTTTGTTTGTAATCATGTTTTACAAATATGGGGTCGTAGCCAAACCCTGAAGAACCTTTTTCTTGATGACTAATGTATCCCTCGCATATCCCATGAGCTTTAAAGATCTCTTGATCAGGAGAAACTAAGACAACACAACATTCGAAGTAAGCAGAACGGTCTATGATGCTTTCCAAAGAGGCCATGTGATCAAGCAGTTTTTTTCTATGGTCTTTATCATAAGCACCTGAACCAGCAAAAGTCGCAGATAAAGGACCTGGAAGACCATTTAAAGCAGGTACGCGTAACATCGTATCATCTGCAATCACCCAGGACCCTAAATGATTGGCGGCATGAATCCCTTTAGCAAGGGCGTTAGCTGTTGTAGAATCTTTTTCTTCTTGGGGAAGCTTGTAGTCAGGAAAATCGCAAAGAGAAAAGATATCGAAATTACCTAAGAGCTTTAAAAAAGTCTTTGTTTCGCGTATTTTGTAACCATGAGAACTGGCAATAACAATTTTCATGAATCTTTCTTAATGTTTTGAAGTTATAGAGTTCTAACAAGATCAAATCAGCAAGCGTACACCTAATTACTAGCTGATGAAAATCCTTCTAGTTAAAGTACAACATACATTGTATCTACGCAACCGCTAGTAAGGTAGACTTGTAGTTTATTTTTGCTCCAATGAACTTTTATGATTATCGAGCAATATTTTTTCAATTTTGAGTTTCAGAATGAAAAGAATTTTTTACTCCTTTTTATTGTTAAGTTGTATTTTCCCCTATATAGGTTGTGCCCAAGTCTTTGTGGGCTTAGACCGCATTTTTTCTGAAGAACAGTATACACGTTACATTCGAGGAAAGAAAATAGCCCTAATTTCTCATAGCGCAGCTATCAACAGTAAGGGGCAAGACGCGCTCTCTGTATTTTACTCTCATAAGTACGATTGTGTGGTTGAAATCCTCTGCACCTTGGAACACGGCTATTACGGAGCTATACCTGCGGAAACCTCTAGAAGTCAGCCTTCAATATATCCAAATTTACGTTCTTTATCTTTGCATGGCCTTAAGGAGATTCCAAAAGAGGTTGGCCAGGATTGTGATGTCTTTATTTATGACGTTCAAGATATTGGTGTGCGTTCCTATAGCTTTGTTACAGTGCTGATGCAAGTGGTAAAAGCTTCTGAAAACCACGGAAAGCAGCTGATTATTTTAGATCGACCGAATCCTATGGGAGGAATGATTGTTGATGGACCTATTCCTAATCTTCCATCTTCAGATTCTCCAGCAATTCCGTATTGCTACGGCATGACACCTGGGGAATTAGCATTGTTTTTTAAAAAGACCTATGCTCCTAAAGCTAACGTTGTCGTAATCCCTATGAAAGGTTGGAATCGCTCTATGACGTTCGATGAAACAGGATTGATCTGGATACCTACAAGTCCTCAAATGCCAGATCCGCAATCGCCCTTTTTTTATGCTGCAACAGGTATTTTAGGTGCATTGTCTGTAGCTAGTATTGGTGTAGGCTATACCTTACCTTTTAAAGTGCTTGGTGCTCCTTGGATGGATGGTAAAAAAATGGCAGAAGAGCTGAATCGTATGCAGCTTCCAGGAGTTCTTTTCCTTCCATTTTTCTATGAACCTTTTTTTGGAAAATACAAGATGGAGATGTGCTCAGGGGTTCTTCTTGTCCTTGAAGATCCTAAGATTTTTTATCCAGTAGAAACACTATGTACAATTTGGGGTGTGTTAAAAGCTTTATATCCTGAACAGATCGAACAAACTTTAAAATCAATAGATCGCATTCCCGCAAGACGATCTTCTATATGTAATCTATTTGGAGGGGAAGACTTTTTGAATATATCTCATAAAGAACGCTATGTTGTATGGCCATTGCGCAGGTTGTGTAAGGAATCTCGAGAGAGTTTTCATCAATTGCGTAGTTCATGTTTACTCCCAGAGTATCCAGAATCATAACAACGACACTTAGTTCTCTACGGTTTGACAGGAATATTTCTTGTTTCTAAGATGGCCTTTTCATGGCGAAAGCCTTTCTTACACTAATAATAGACATCTGAGGATAGAGTGGTTTGGGTATTTAAAAGTCAATTTGAGGGACTTTCAGCATTAAAACGGGGAGTGCATGCTCTTACTAAAGCCATAACTCCGACTTTTGGACCTCGAGGGTATAATGCTGTAATTAAAAAAGGAAAAGCTCCTCTTTTCTTGACCAAAAACGGAATTCGAATCGCTAAGGAAATCATTCTTCAAGACTCATTCGAATATCTTGGATTGAAACTTGCAAAGGAAGCCTTGATAAAAGTTATAGAACAGACTGGAGATGGCTCAACAACAACTCTTGTTCTTATCGACGCTCTTTTTACCCATGGTCTAAAAGGTATTGCTGCAGGCTTAGATCCTCAAGAGATCAAAGCAGGCATTCTATTGTCTGTCGAAATGGTCCATCAGAAATTACAAAAACAAGCTATTAAGCTACAGTCGCTCGAAGACGTTTTGCATGTGGCTAAGATTTCGGCAAATCATGACGTTAGTTTAGGTAAAATGGTTGCAACTGCGGTATTTCAAGCCGATCCTAAGGGAGTATTCTCTAGTGAAGAAAGAGAACTTAAAAAATTTGCTTTGGGAAAGAGAGTAAAAAGTGGGTACCTTTCTCCGTATTTTGTTACACGTCCAGAGACCATGGATGTTGTCTGGGAAGAAGCTTTTGTACTTATCCTATCACACAGTTTGGTTTCTTTAAACGAAGAACTAATTCAATACTTAGAACTTATTTCCGAACAGAACGCACATCCTTTAATTATCATAGCAGAAGATTTTGATCAGAATGTTTTAAGAACTTTGATTTTAAATAAACTTAGAAATGGTTTTCCTGTTTGTGCTGTGAAAGTCCCAGGATCTAGAGAAGTGCGGCAAGCCGTTCTGGAAGATCTTGCTATTTTAACAGGAGCAACTCTTATAGGGGGAGTATCAGAACATTGTGAGAAATCAGTTTCCTTAAGTGTTTTAGGTCGTGTTAAACAGGTCACGATCACTAAGGAAATGTTTACGTTCTTTCAGGGAGGGGGACGAGTAGAGGCTATAAACTCTAGAAAACAAGAGCTTTGTTTAGCGATGGCTAAGAGTACTTCAGAGTGTGAATCTCAGAAATTCGAAGAGCGGTTAGCTATATTTGTGGGAAGTGTCCCGCAAATTCAAATTACTGCAGATACAGATACAGAACAAAGAGAACGTCAGTTTCAGCTAGAAGCTGCCTTGCGCGCCACAAAAGCTGCAATGAAAGGAGGAGTTGTTCCTGGCGGGGGAGTTGCTTTTTTACGAGCAGCAAATTCTATTGAGATTCCTAAAAACTTATCTTCTGGTATGACTTTTGGTTTTGAAAGTCTTTTACGAGCAGTACAAACTCCCTTGAAAGTTTTAGCTCAAAATTGTGATAAGTCTTCAGAAGAGGTGCTTCATACCATTCTCTCTCAAGAGAATCCTAGGTTCGGTTATAATGGTATGACTGATACATTCGAAGATCTTATAACTGCAGGGATCAGCGATCCCCTCATTGTAACATCCTCTTCATTAAAATGCGCGGTTTCGGTATCATGTCTCTTGCTAACGAGCTCCTTTTTTATCAGTTCAAGAACAAAAACGTAATCAGGTTCTTCCCTTTTTTAAAAGGTTGCCTAAAACATGCGGTATTGATCGAGAGCCCCCTTATGGAACGTTCTTGAGTTGGAATAGGATGAAGAAGTTTCTAAGAAATAAAAATTTTCATAGCATTTTCCTATAGACGGAGAAACTGTTGATCATTTGATTGTTCTTGGATACACTATTTTTAGCGAAAGTAGGCACCAGTAGCTCAGTTGGATAGAGTACCTGGCTACGAACCAGGTGGTCAGAGGTTCGAGTCCTCTCTGGTGCGGAAAAATAAAAAAGGGAAAGAAGAGGT
This sequence comes from Candidatus Chlamydia corallus, assembly GCF_002817655.1. Lineage (NCBI taxonomy): Bacteria > Pseudomonadati > Chlamydiota > Chlamydiia > Chlamydiales > Chlamydiaceae > Chlamydia > Candidatus Chlamydia corallus. The sequence goes on along the minus strand of NZ_NWQK01000002.1, from coordinate 23,795 downwards.
TTTTATGACACTATCCCTAGTGGGAAAGGAAGCCCCTAGTTTTGTTGCTCAAGCCGTGATTGATGGTGAGACACGTACTGTATCTTTAAAAGATTATTTAGGAAAGTACGTGATACTTTTCTTTTACCCCAAAGATTTTACTTATGTATGTCCTACAGAGTTACACGCATTTCAAGATGCCCTAGGAGAATTTCACTCACGAGGAGCTGAAGTCATTGGTTGTTCCGTGGATGACCTTGCAACCCATAAACAGTGGTTAGCCACTAAGAAAAAACAAGGTGGAATTGAAGGTATTACCTATCCTCTTCTCTCTGATGAAGATAAAGCCATTTCAAAGAGTTATCATGTTTTAAAACCCGAAGATGAATTGTCTTTCCGAGGCGTTTTCTTGATTGATAAAGGTGGAATCATCCGTCATCTCGTGGTTAACGATCTTCCCCTCGGTCGTTCTATAGAAGAGGAACTTAGAACTTTGGATGCTTTGATCTTCTTTGAAACTAACGGCTTAGTCTGTCCTGCAAACTGGCGTGAAGGAGCGCTGGCGATGGCTCCAAATGAAGAAGGGTTGCAAAGCTATTTCGGCACTATAGATTAGAAGGGCTGATTAAAAGTCAGCAAGTCATAGAGATCGTGATCGAAGAATAGTAGAAGACTGTTGTGTTTTTGGCATAGCGACCGAGAAGCTTCAATGATATGTTGATTTCCAACACCAGGAAGTCCAATAGCAATGATGTTTTTTAACGTTGTTTGTGTATTTAAGAAGTGTAAACCAAAAAAGTAACTATCCACACAATAGCCTTCTTCTCGAACCCTGAAATACATTACATTGTAATCACTCAATAATGTTTTGATAGCTAAAGTGATGCCTGGACTGCTGACATCTCCAAGGTAATTATGTAGATCTATGAGATTACGACAGAAATATCCAGTGTCGTAGCTTCCTTTTTCTGCTTCTCCAAATAAAGCAACTGTAAATTTCATTTGAAATATAAGATCTAATGTTTATTTTCGATCGTACAGGAGTGTTTGTTTATTATCTACAGAGAGAAACTTAGTTTTGAAAGAAGATTTGTGAATTTAAGATAATTATTATTGCTTATTTCTTTGTAAACAAAGTCTTTGCCCAGCATAAATAGCATCAGAATCTAATTTATTAATTTTTTTCAATTCAGTTACTGAAAGTTTATATTTTTTAGCAATTTTACTAAGACTGTCACCTTGACATACTATATAAATATGCTCAGGAACGGAATCGGAGAAGTCCGCATAAGCTCCAGGAGAGGAGCTGTCTACTAAAGCAAGTAAAGAACGCCGTACAAGACGCAAATCCTGAGCTAAAGCTTTATGGTCTTTTTGAATTTCTTGCAGTTTGCTTTGTAAGTTTGTCTGTAAGTCTTTAACAGACGCTGTTAGTACTGCCAATGTTTTTGCAAGCGCCTTTTGATCAGATTCTAGCTCGCGGATTTTTTGAGCTAATGTTTCTGGCTTTGTTGCTGTCAATTTTTGACATTTAGAGTCTTGCTCATCCAAGCGTTCTGAAAGCATGACAATTTCTGCTTCGTGCGACGCTAATTTTGCCGAGATGTCTTCGATTTCTGCAACGACTCCTTGTAGAGAAGGAGATTTTCCTCCAGCATACAGATGACCAAAGTTTATCCCAAGGAATAGTAGACCTATGAGAATGAAGAGTCTTGGATTAGCGCGCATGAATCTTAAACTCGGTACGGCGATTTTGTTGCCATGCTAGTTCGTTGTGCCCCAAATTTATAGGGTGTTCTTTTCCATAGGAAATGGTAGAGAGGCGGTCTCCAGAGATTCCCTGCTTTAGGAGATACTCTTTAATCGCATTTGCTCTCCGGGATCCTAAGGCAAGGTTATACGATGCAGCCCCACGCTCATCAGTATGTCCTTCAATATAAAGTGTAGCTTTTGGATTTTTTTTCATGTGGTGGACCAAGTTCGCGAGGATTGCAAGGTTTTCTTCACCTTTAATTGTATAGCTGTCTGTAGCAAAGGTGATGTTACGAAACGCCGCGACTTGGCTCGACTTGTATTGTTTTTCTTCTTTGGAATCATACTCAGCAAAGGTAAAGTTAGGGTTAAAGTCCTCTTCGGTATAGAGAGGAACAAAACCAAAAGAAGAAGGCTTTTTTCGTTTTGCATGATGACATGTAGTACAAGAATCCTCCCAACCGTGATAAGGTGAAAAACTACATGCTGGCAATGCAAGTAAAGCAAATAAAATACAAAATTTTCGTAGGGAATTTATATTCATAGTGTTCTCTTTGTCGGTTGCTGAGGGAAAGCACCCCAGGAGGGGAACCGTTTTTCTCCTACTCCTATAGCAATTTTGTTAGTTTTTTTGGTAATTAGACTGATTAAATATAACTCTGATTCTCCTGGCGTTCCTGCACTAAAGACAAGATGACGGCTATCTATAGCCCAAGAAGGACTTTCTTTATTTATGGGAGATGTTGTCAATTGGTAATCCTCTCCAGAGGAGAGATCGTAAATACAAATTTGTCGCACCCCTTTAATTACAGAGCAGAATGCTATTTTTTTACCATCTGGAGACCATGCAGGGCAACTGCTATTTCTGTATTTTTTTGTCAGCAGCCTAGGTGCTTGGGGTTCGGGATCAAGAGACATAACATAAAGACGAGGAGAGCCATCTTTGTTTGATATAAAGACAATCCTCGATCCTTCTGGACTGAAAGAGGGATTTCCTTGCGTCCCAAAATTTTCGTTAAGCAAGCGACGAGGTCGACCTGTAGGTCCCGAAGTTAATGAGAAAGGTTGAATAAATAAATCAGGATTTCCATAGGTATCTGCAACAAAAGCTAGAAGTTTTTTTCTTGGAGAAAAAGTAGGCATGAATTGGTTGCCTTGCAATGGGAGTACTTTCTTCCCCTCTGTGTTCTCTAAGGAACCAAGAAAAATTTTAGGGATACCGTACTTATATGAAACATAGAAATAGGGAAAATTTGATCCCACACCTACCCACTTTGGAGTTATAGACAGTGAGGATTCTGTTGTTAAGGGAGTGAGGTTTTTCCCGTCATAGTCTGTAGTCCACAATTCCCCTTGTTTGAGCTTTTGATCCTTCCCCGACTGACTTAAAGCAAAAACAATTTTACCTGCGCTAATTCCAGGGATTCCTGTCAGAGCATAATGAATTGCATCAGCAGCGTGGTGGATTTTTTGACGATCTATAGAGAGATTTTGAGAAATAGTTAAAGAATATAAGGTCTGAGGAGCTTTTGAAGACTGAAGAAGTACTATAGATAGTTGCGGTACGTCTAGCCGTAAAGATAATCCCAAAGTAGAAGGGGATTTTGTAGAGGTCGCTGTGGGTTGTAGGCAATCCCCTAGGGCAATGTCATTGCAGATTATCTCTGTTAGCGAGCTAAGATATTTCTGTATTTTTGGATCTTTCGCATCGGTATGACAAGAAACTTGGATAGGAAGCATGACATGTTCGGAGCGGACAACAACTTCTAACTCTTGAGCATGCAATAATGATGCGAAACAAAAGAAAAAAGCTTGGAAACATAGTTGCCGTAACATGCCGATACCTCTTCACCCTAGGGACAGAGCGTTAGGATTCATTACTGAGAAGTTTAATATGAAAAGAAATATTTTTCGAGACTTTGTATTTTTCGAGAAATTTTTGAAATGGAATTGCTTGAATGCGATTGGAAAGCAGTTGCTTGTCAGCCGCACTTACATCAGAAAGAAAAATGCATTCTTGAACATCTCCATTTGGAGAAAGGACTAATTTAATACGCACAGATCCTTTAGAAGGCAGAGCCATGTGAGTGCGAAATAATTCACAAAGTTCTTCTTCTTGAGTTGCTTGAAGTTCTGAGCGTATTGTTAACTGAGATGTGGGTGCCCAGGAGATGTCTTTGAGAGAAGCGTCACTTTTCTCAATTTTATCTACATGGAGGGAAAGGGCTTGGGCTACTTCGGATAGTGCTTGCAGCTGCGTTTGTGATATCTGTGTTTTTTTTGTAGTTGTAGGGGGAATTTGTTTCTCTGCTACAGCAGGTGTTTTTGCTGTCTTAGGAGATTCTTTTTTTACAACTTTTAGCGCAGGGCTTTGTGGTAGTTTTTGTACGATCTCTTGAGAAGGGAGAGGTGCGGCTTGTTGTTGTGGCTGGGTAGCTACAGAGAGTGGGATCGTTTTGGATGGATTTATAGTTCCTGGGAGTGCATGGAGAGGAGTTTTAGGTGGAATAGTAACAAGTTTTTCTTGAAATGCTTTGGGTCGTAAATGTTTTTTAGGAAGGGGAGAAGCAAACACAAGAAAAAGAATTATGCCATGAATAAGTGTCGCACTCATTATATAGGGAAGATATTTCATCATAACTTAATTTTGTAGAGCTACATGGAGCTCATGAAAACCTGCGGCTTCTACGGCATTTTTTACTTTTTGGTATCTCCGAAAGGTGGTCTCTCCATCTTGTAATAATAAGGGAGTTTTTTCTGGATGTGTTTTGTGGAGCAGGGTAAGCCGATCTGTTAACTCTTGTAGTGTGACGGGATGTTCGTCCAAGGTTAACGAATTGTCTGCAAATACTTTAATTACGGCTATAGAATCGTCTTGGTTGCTCAGAAGTTCTTGCTCTTGTGTGCCTGGGGCAAGAGCTATAGAATCGAGCTTTATTAGAGGTACAGCGATGATAAATGCCATTAAAATGACAAAGACAATGTCAATTAATGGCGTGAGGTTCACAAGAGGCTCTTCTTCTATTTCTTCAACAAAGCGATATTTCATAAGTTCGTGTTACGATATTTGACTTCTATAGAATTCAGTAGCAGATATGCTGTTTGTTCTATCTCAGAAATCAATTCAGAAGAATGTGCTTTAAGATAGTTAAAAGCAATCAGTGATGGTATTGCTACGAAGAGTCCTATAATTGTAGTCCCCAGAGCTGTAGCTAGTCCTTCCATAATTGCTGAGTTCCCACTGCTTCCCGAGCCAATGTGAGTAAAAGCTACTAAAATCCCCCATACTGTACCCAAAAGCCCTAGAAAAGGAGCCAAGCTGATTGTTGTAGCTGGAATAAAGCTATTTTTATGTAAAAGAGCTTTATATTTGGGCATGATGGCTCCCAACAGCGTTTCCAGAGACTGGATGTCTTCAGAAGAAAGGATAGGGCCTCGATCTGGAGCGCATTGTCGATTTTTATCTAGGAGCTCCAATGTTCCTCGTTTTATAGTAAAATATAGGTCTGCAAAGGGACTGAGTTCGGGATGGATATCGAGAGACAGGGGTGCGTGACGGTTTTTAATCAAGAAATCTTTAAGAGATTTTCCTGATTTTAAAAATTTTTTTTGAACAGCAAGCTTTTGGTGTAGTACTGTCCAAGTACACAAAGAAAGAACAAGAAGGCAGAAAAATATACTTTTACCGAAAAAATCTGCTTCCGTGTAGGCCTGAATGATGGGGTTATGAGGGAAGTGTACCATGGAACATAAAAATCCTTACGCAAGGAGTATCTCAAAATAAGGATCATCCTAGCAAATTTTCGTTATAGAGCCAAGCAGGTTTTGTAAAGAAGATTTATAAAATGGATTATAAAATTAAATTAAAAATTAATGTATAATTAGTGACTTGATTTATAAAATCGCGGTGTTATTTTGAATAAATTCAAAGCATATTTACAAACCACATTGTTAGCACTTTTCTTTTCTTTCCCAGCGTTATCTGGAAGTTTTTCATCTATCCAGGCGGAAGAAATCACACAACAAGTAGCTCATCCAGGAGCGGAACTACTTTCTGAGGGTAGCCATATTCCTGGATTACAGACATTCCGAGTGGGAATCAAGATTACTGCCTCTAAAGGTAGCCATATCTATTGGAAAAATCCTGGAGAGATCGGAAGTCCTCTTAAGATTTCTTGGCAATTACCAGAAGGCTTCGTTGTTGAAGAGGAACATTGGCCTACTCCGAAAGTATTTGAGGAAGATGGCGCAACGTTTTTCGGATATGAGGATTCTGCTCTTATTGTCGCAGATATTCGTCCTGCCAAAGGATTGACTCCTGGTCAGAAGGTTGAATTGCAGGCTCGAGTCGAATGGCTAGCTTGTGGAGATAGCTGTTTGCCTGGGGATGTCAATTTAAAATTGACACTGCCTTATGAAGAGAAGGAGCCTTTGCTTTATCCCGATACACACATCGAATTTAGTAGGACCTTGCGTGCGCAGCCTCGTGTTTTAGAAAATGATCATTCTGTTCAGGTTGCGAGAGGAAAAGGGAACGAGATCATTCTAAATATCTCTGAAAAGATAAAAGCTACGAAAGCGTGGTTTGTTTCTGAAAAAGCCGATAAGCTCTTTGCCTACGCAGAGACTTCCTATAGTGAGGGAACAGGAACGGCATGGAGATTCAAGGTAAAAAATCTCTCTGGGTTCCAGAAGAATGAGAAGCTTCATGGTGTACTCCTGCTAGCAGATCATACGGGTCGTCCTGTTGAATCACTCACGATTCGTAGTGAGGTTCTTGGTCAAACAAGCGCTGCTGTTTCAGGACTTTCACAATATATAACGATTTTGATCATGGCTTTTCTCGGCGGGGTACTTTTAAATATTATGCCCTGTGTTCTTCCTTTAGTAACTCTTAAGGTATACGGTTTAATAAAATCTGCTGGAGAGCATCGTTCTTCTGTAGTTGCTAATGGCTTATGGTTTACTTTAGGTGTTGTAGGATGTTTCTGGGGATTAGCGGGTATTGCTTTTATACTTAAGATTTTAGGCCATAATATAGGCTGGGGATTTCAACTCCAAGAACCCATGTTTGTTGCGACATTGATCATTGTATTTTTCTTATTTGCTTTAAGTTCTTTAGGGCTTTTTGAAATGGGGACCATGTTTGCAAATCTAGGAGGAAAATTACAATCTTCAGAGATAAAGAGCACAGGCAATAAAGCTATAGGGTCTTTCTTTAATGGAATTTTAGCTACGCTAGTAACCACTCCTTGTACAGGACCTTTTTTAGGTTCCGTCTTGGGATTAGTCATGTCTATATCTTTTGCACAGCAGCTCTTGATTTTTACTGCGATAGGTTTGGGTATGGCCTCGCCTTACCTGCTCTTTTCTGTATTTCCAAAGATGTTGATCATGCTTCCAAAACCTGGAGGATGGATGAGCACGTTTAAACAGCTCACAGGATTTATGTTACTGGCAACGGTCACTTGGTTAGTGTGGATTTTTGGTTCCGAGACAAGTACCACCTCTGTTGTTGTTCTCCTTGGAGGACTGTGGCTTGCTGGCTTAGGAGCTTGGATTTTGGGGCGCTGGGGAACTCCTGTATCTCCTAAGAAACAACGGGTCTGCGCTTCTTTATTCTTCTTTGCATTTATAGGGGCAGCTGTATCTGTAAGTTGTTTGGCTTCTCATTACTTTGTTGAATCTCAGAAGACAGTCGTTGTTAGTGAGGATAGTTCATGGCAGCCGTTTTCTTTAGAAAAGCTTGCTCAACTGCGAGCACAGGGTCGTTCTGTATTTGTGAACTTTACAGCAAAGTGGTGCTTGACTTGTCAGATGAATAAACCTGTTTTGTATGGTGATGCTCTTCAAAAGCTATTTCAAGATCATGGAATTGTTACCCTAGAAGCAGATTGGACCCGTAAGGATCCAGGCATTACAGAAGAACTTGCTCGCTTAGGCAGAGCAAGTGTGCCTTCTTATGTCTACTATCCTGGCGACAACTCTTCACCTGTTGTGCTTCCAGAAAAGATTACACAAAATCTTTTAGAAGACATTTTGAATCGATTTTAGGACAGGACGAGTCCTAGGATTCAAAAATATCCATGGGTTTAACGATCTGGGGATCATGTGAAAACGGTTGTTTGGGGCAGCAAATGCTGCCCCTTTTTATTTGTAATAGGAATATCAAGTAGAAAGTACTGTTGTCTTGGAGAGCAGATTCGTTAGAATATTGAGTGGAATCTCTTTCTTGAATATTTGTATCTGTAGTTTGTCCGAATACGAGGGCGGATCCAGAGTTCCCCTTTATATAAGTATCTTTAGTGAAGATATTTTTAAGAGCGTGTATTCTATAAGGGATTCTTTTTCTTAATTTTTCACGAATTTGCTTACTAGGAGAAAACTTATGGATTTGGCTGACGCTCATCTTCATCTTTCTGATGAGGCTTTTTATGAGGATATTGACAGCGTATTACAACGTGCTCAAGATTCTGGAGTGTCGCTAGTTGTTAATGTAACAACAACAGAAGAGGAGTTGAATCGGTCCTTTGCTTATGCTGAACGTTTTCCTAAAATCCGATTTTGCCATGTTGGAGGGACACCTCCTCAAGATGCGGATCAGGATATCGAAAAAGACTTCAGAAATTTTCATGCTGCAGCACATAGTAAAAAACTTGCTGCAATCGGAGAAGTGGGCTTAGATTATTGCTTTGCAGTTACAGAAGAAGGGATAGCGCGCCAGAAAGAGGTTCTCGAACGCTATTTGGCTTTATCTTTAGAATGTGAACTACCTCTTGTTGTCCATTGTCGTGGTGCTTTTAGCGATTTTTTTCATATGCTAGATCAGTACTACCATAACGACCCGCGTGCACGTTCCGGTATGTTACATTGCTTTACAGGCACCTTAGAAGAAGCGCAGGAACTGATCTCTCGCGGATGGTTTATCTCTATAAGTGGGATAGTGACTTTTAAAAATGCTCAAGATTTGCGTGATCTAGTTGCACAATGTCCTATGGAACATCTTTTAATAGAGACCGATGCGCCTTTTCTTGCTCCCGTTCCTCATCGGGGAAAGAAAAATGAGCCAGCTCATGTGATCCACACCATAAATGCCATTGCTAATTTAAAAGGGATGCTCCCACAAGAACTCGCCGCTCTTGCGTACAACAACGTCTTACGCTTTTTGCAGGGTTAAAAAGGTTTGAAGGTGGTCTCAGGACTCGATTATTTTTTTTCTATTTTGTCCTATAAGCTTCTGTTTCTTATGAAAAATTACTTTCCATAATTTTATTCTAACCTCTATGTTGAGTTGAACTTAAAATTTAGTAAAAAGTTTTAGAATGTCGCGACGTGAAATCTGCCCCGAAGTGTCACAAAAAAAAGGTAAGTATTATATTGCGTTTGCCTTGCGTTGTATTCACTCTTTAGCTGGTATAGCGTTTACTTTTTTCTTATGTGAACACTTATTTACCAATATGCTAGCTTCTTCTTACTTTTCCCAAGGGAAAGGTTTTGTTGCTATGGTCAACAGCTTCCACAAGGTGCCAGGGCTGAAAATTATTGAAATTGTTTGTTTGGCGCTTCCTTTTCTTTCTCATGCGATTATTGGTACTGTGTATCTCTTTCAGGGAAAAAGTAATTCTTCTTGTGGTGATGGAAGTCAACCCTGTTTACGTTATGTGAAAAATTACAGCTACACATGGCAAAGGTGGACAGCGTGGATTTTGCTCTTTGGAATCGCTTTCCATGTTGCTCATTTGCGTTTTGTTCGTTATCCCGTGCATGTCGATATCCGTGGAACTACCTACTATGCTGTAGACATTCAACCTTCTCGCTATCGTGCTATTGTTCGTGGAACAAAAGATTTTTTAACTTTGAATATTGCTAACACAGAAGATTCGATCCTAGAAGTGCCTCGTGGAGCTTTAGATCGTGTTGATGCGGAGTTATTGTCTGAGAGGAGTTCGTATTTATTGACTCCAAGTGCGGGTGTCGCATTTCTTTATGTAGTACGTGATGCCTTGGGGTCTCTACCAGTAGCTCTCCTATATACTATCTTGGTCATTGCTGCTGGATTTCATGGGTTTAATGGGCTGTGGACCTTTTGCTCTCGTTGGGGTGTTATCATTTCTCTACGGCTGCAAGCAGTATTGCGGATAGTATGTTACCTTGCTATGGTTGTTGTAACTATCATGGGAGTGAGTGTGATTTGGAATTTGTATAGCGTGGCATAGAATATGGATGAAAATCGAAAAGTGATTGTTGTTGGCGGGGGATTGGCTGGATTATCAGCAGCTATGCAGTTAGCCAAATTTGGGATTATTGTAGAGCTCGTATCTCTGACTAAGGTAAAGCGCTCCCACTCCGTTTGTGCTCAAGGAGGAATTAACGCTGCCTTAAATCTAAAGCCCGAAGAAGAGGATTCTCCCTACATTCACGCCTATGATACAATTAAAGGTGGAGATTTTCTTGCTGATCAGCCCCCTGTCTTGGAAATGTGTCTTGCAGCACCTAGAATCATTAGAATGCTAGATAATTTCGGTTGTCCTTTTAATCGGGGTTCTTCTGGGAACTTGGATGTTCGTAGATTTGGAGGTACGTTATACCACCGCACGGTGTTTTGCGGAGCTTCTACAGGGCAACAGCTTATGTATACCCTAGATGAGCAGGTGCGACGCCGAGAAAGTGCTGGTAGGGTGATAAAACGAGAGAATCATGAATTTGTGCGTTTAGTTAGAGATAATGCAGGACGTGCTTGCGGCATTATATTAATGAATTTATTTAATAATCGTCTCGAGATTTTGCGAGGTGACGCTGTCATTATAGCTACAGGGGGTCCTGGAGTTATTTTTAAGATGTCCACAAACTCTACGTTTTGTACAGGTGCTGCGAACGGAAGACTTTTTTTACAAGGCATGGCATATGCAAATCCAGAGTTTATACAAATTCATCCTACAGCCATTCCTGGGAGGGATAAGTTGCGATTAATTTCAGAGTCTGTGCGTGGTGAGGGTGGTCGTGTTTGGGTTCCTGGAAACTCTTCGAAGTCGATTGTATTTCCTGATGGTTCTGAACGTCCTTGTGGAGAGACAGGAGCTCCTTGGTATTTCTTAGAAGATATGTATCCTGCTTATGGAAATCTTGTAAGCCGTGATGTAGGAGCTCGTGCTATTTTACGTGTGTGCGAAGCTGGGCTAGGAATTGACGGACGCATGGAAGTATACTTAGATGTTACCCATCTGCCAGCCACAACTCGCCATAAGCTAGAAGTTGTTTTGGATATTTATAAGAAATTTACTGGCGAAGACCCCAATACCGTTCCTATGAGGATTTTCCCTGCCGTGCACTATTCTATGGGAGGTGCTTGGGTAGATTGGCCAGCTGCGAATGATCCTGATCGTGACAGTCGATTCCGTCAGATGACGAATATTCCTGGATGCTTTAATTGCGGCGAATCTGATTTCCAATACCACGGAGCCAATCGCTTAGGTGCTAATTCTTTACTTTCCTGTTTGTTTGCGGGTCTTGTTTCTGCAGATGAAGCTGCTCGTTTTATAGAGGCTTTTGGCGCATCTCAGGCAACATCTAGTGATTTTGATCGTGCTCTACAAGAGGAAAAAGAGGAGAATGCTCGTCTTTTATCTGCCTCAGGAAAAGAGAATATTTTTGTTTTGCATGAGGAAATCGCAAAGATTATGGTGCGAAATGTTACGGTAAAACGAAATAATCGAGATCTTCAAGAAACTATGGATAAATTGAAAGAATTTCGTGAGCGATTAAAAAACGTCTCCGTTTTGGATTCCTCACCATTTGCGAATAAATCGTTCCATTTTGTAAAGCAAATGGGCCCCATGTTAGAACTAGCATTAGCGATTACGAAGGGGGCTTTTCTACGCAATGAATTTCGAGGTTCTCATTACAAACCAGAGTTTCCCGAGAGAGATGATGAGCATTGGTTGAAGACTACAGTAGCTGTCCATGCTTCTGAAGAACCTAAGATTTCCTATCTTCCTGTAGATACTCGGCATGTAGCTCCCACTCTCCGGGATTATACAAAATCTTCAGCAGGAAAAATAGAACTAACGAACATTCCAGATAATATCTGTCTACCCTTATAGAAAGAGAGAGATCATGGAGAATCTAGAGACTTTTATTTTAAAAATTTACAGAGGTATTCCAGGTAAGCAATACTGGGAAAGGTTCGAGCTTCCTTTACATCCTGGAGAAAATATCATTAGCGCTCTTATGGAAATTGAAAAGCGTCCGATAAATATCTTAGGGGAAAAGGTCAATCCTGTGGTTTGGGAACAGGGCTGCTTGGAAGAAGTATGTGGGTCATGCTCTATTCTTGTCAATGGAGTCCCTCGTCAGGCATGTACAGCACTTATCCAAGAATATATCGATGCAACGCAATCACGAGAAATTGTCGTTGCTCCTCTTACAAAGTTTCCTTTAATCCGAGATTTGATTGTAGATCGATCCATTATGTTTGATAATCTGCAAAGCATTCAGGGTTGGGTAGCTGCGGATATTGAAGGGGAGACCTTTGGTCCTAGGGTCACTCAGGAACAGCAAGAGCTTCTTTATGCATTATCGCAGTGTATGACGTGCGGTTGCTGTACGGAAGCTTGTCCCCAAATTGATAATAAAAGTAGCTTCATAGGTCCTGCAGCAATTTCTCAAGCGCGTTATTTTAATACCTATCCTGGGGATAAGCAGTCTAAAAGAAGGTGGCAAGCTCTTATGGGCAAAGGAGGAATTGAGGGTTGTGGTCAGGCTCATAACTGTGTACGTGTTTGTCCTAAGAAACTTCCCCTTACGGAAAGTATTTCTGCTATGGGTCGTCAAATTGCGAAGTTTTCTTTAAAAAGTTTATTTTCAGCACTTTTTAAAAAGAAAAGATAGCCTAAAAAAAGTCTTTTGGCAAGTGGCTACGGTAGCCTGGAGGCGGTGGCATGCCGTAATCTATAGGATTTGCATAGAGAGTCCAGGGTCTTGACGTTGAGAACACCTCTTGGATGTTATCTAAAGGCTGTCCTTGTAGCCCTGCATAGTTAAATTTCCAAAGATCTATCTCTGTGGTTCCTGGGTTTAGGATGAATCCAAAATAAATATAAGGCCAGTTACTGTCTCCAAAAAGCAAAGGAGCGGGATAGGCAAGATGATGATGTCTCATTGCTGTTGCTAGGCGGAGGTACATGTCTTCTTCGGTATAGATTGTTTGATAGCTTTGCATGAGTAGCCCTTTATAGAGATGCCTTAGATTCGCTGATGAGAGCAGCGTCATTTTGGGGACTGTTTTCTCTATGAGAGTGCGGAATTTATTGTAGGTAATTCGTGATGAAATTCCAAGATATGAAGAGATGTTTTCTAAGACCTCAGGAAGTTGTTGTTCTGAAACATAAGGCACTTCGTTGACCATATGATGTAGAAGACGCCGTATATATATTGGAGCTGCAGTCTTATCTTCGGTGAACAAGGAGTTTAGAAAACGAGATCCTTTGTCATAGAGTTCAGGAAGAGTCAGTGTATAGTCCGAGCAGAAATCGTGAAACTCATGAGCAACATGTTGCAACGCATATTTTTTACAAAAGTTCTCTATGAAAGCATAGATACTTGGCTGAGGCAATAGAGTGTCGTAAAGAAAATCTTGGTGTTGTTTTACCCACACATCACGAAGCCAAGTGTAGCTATACCAATCATTATCCCAAGCTTCTCTAAATAGAGGAGATCCTGCAATTATAGAAAAAACATGTGTTGGCGATGAGCTAAGCAGAGAATGAGAGCCCTCTTCTAGATAACTTTTAATTCCTGTAGGGAGATCTTTAAGAGCATCTGCAAAAAAAGCTGCTAATTCATGAGGGTTTTCAGGGTGCTTCTCTGTACGTGTTAGAGGTTCAGAGCTTTCAAAATAATCTGAAAGAAGAGTATCCACGGTTCCTCCAGAAACATAGACCCAGGGAGTTTGTGATAGCTGATCTAAGTTATTCAAGATGGATGGAGGCACAGGAAGCTGATAGGCTTCTAAAATTCTTGTAAGCACAGCTTGTTGGAAAACATCTGTGTGCAGCATGGCAGTGATTTTATGGACGAGCCGAGATGTTTCTTTCTCTAGATTTACAACAGCATGCTTCTCAAGGAGCTCTGATTCTGTGGAGGTGAAAAATTCTGAGAGGAAATTTATAAATTCATTAATCGAGTAGATGGGAGACCATGTATGTGGATGTGTTCGCCCATGAGTGAAAAGAATACGGAAACCAGCGGGAGCATCTGCATAGAGATGAGCAAACTCTTGGATGAAGGCATCGTAAGAACTACGGAAGTATAGTGGTATTTGCTTTGTATAGAAAGCTAGGAGGAATTCAGGAAGGTGTAGAAATTTTTTTGCTTTTTCTTGAGCACTATCCCAATCATAAAGAGCTTTATTGAGTTCTTGGCGGAAGCGCATGTGGTCCATCGTCAAAATCTGACTGTCCTGATTGTTGAGGGGATTGCGCATGCGCCCCTCAATGTATTCTAATTGGCTGCGTGCTTCATGATAGGTTTGCTCACACTGTTGTACTAACACTCTGATGTTGTCTACCTCCTCTTCAACAAAGTTTGTCACTAGAGAAAGAAAACTATGAGGGTCTTTGCTTTGCCAGCCTAAGGCAATATGGATGTGGTGCAAGGTTGTAGGTTGACTAGCATCAGCGAGAGTCGCTAACGTATATTCCCAAGCTTTCAGTAAAGGATTTTGAGTGTCATGGATAAAAGCAGATTTTGCTTCTTCATAGGCATGTAAGTAGTGATATACCCTTTGGATTTCTGAAAGTTCTCTAGGGTGTTGTGTTGAGAATAAAACTTGTTCTTTGGTGTATAAGCCTTCTTTCAGGTAAACAGCTTTTACAGTACTTTCGTGTAGCTGATAGTAATGTAGTAGTGTCGATTTAATAATATCATTGGTAGTTACGGTTTGATGGATATTTTGTAGTTTTTGAATCAGGTATTCATGAGATAGTAGTTGTTGGATTTGTATTTGAGGATTACCAAGAGTTGTAATGAGATTTGCAGCTGAAAAGGCTTTTTGGAGCCCTGGGGATGAAGCAAGCTTAGCAAGGGGATCAGGGTAAAGATCAAGGATCCTCAATGGTTTAAAGAGCTCTCCAATGCATCCCGATAGATTTATAGGAACCGTGATTTCTCGTTGACCTACGATTCTAGAAAGTTTTCCACTGCTAAGCAAATCACTGAGATCTTTAAGAAAACGTTCAGGATATTGTTGGTGGATGAGAATAGCGGGGGCAGTAGCAAAACAGGAACCCACATCTTGACGAAGGTAGGTAAAAAGTGCTGTTAGTACAGCTTGACGCACATGAATGCTAGAGAGAACAGTCTGTGGGTTCAAAGCTAACGTATGACGGATGAGTTTTTGGATTGTAGAGTATGAAGGAACAAAGAGAGTCTTAATGCTTTCTTTTATTTTGGGGTTTTCTTTTAGAGTTTTCAACATCTTAAGGAGATGTTCACGAGCTTTTGCTTCATTATGGCGATGAGGTCCTAGGGGATAAGTACATTGTGAAAGATGGTGAATGGCTTCGACGAGCTTTACTGTGTCGATTTCACCATTGTCTGCTAAGATATAGTTTGCCACTTTGCGGGCGTGATTTAAGTTCTTAGCTGCTAGAGGTGACTGTAGGGCTGTAGTACGATATGCTTTAAATAACATAGCATCTTCGGAACAGAAAATCTCCTCAAGAGGATTTTGATTCTGGTTGGAGATCAGAGAATCGAAAACAAAAATATCCAAGCGTGACATAGGATGTAGAAGATAGTTATCGAGATATTCGTTTGCTGTAACACGAATACATGTTTCTGTCACTGATATCCTCCTCTACTATTTTTGTAGATCTCAGAGCAATTCAAAAGGCGTGTAGGTTCATGAAAAGGAAAGGACAGTCAAAGTTCCGTCTGCGGAATGTTCCGTTTCGTTGTTTAAGATCATTGTTAACGAATCAATCAGGTTATCTGTATTTAGAGGATCTAAGGGATCTTTTAAGAGCTCTTCAATAGGAAGCTGAGAAAAGTAATTTACAATGTCTTGGTCTCCAGTGACGCAAATAAGGCGATCTCCAGGTTGTAACGTTTCGTGCGTCTGTAAAGGAAGACGCAGGAAAGATTCTCCTCGTTGTAAAAATATTGTAGGAGCTCCCTCACTTAAAGAAAGAAGCTCTATGGATCGATCTTCTCCTGAATATTTAATAAAAGTCATCGCGACTGTAGCCTCATTTCCTTCTGTCGTTTTTGAGAAGCTTTCGGCAGTATCGGTGCTGATTTTTTGTAATGAAGAGTCCAAGGAAGCGTAGGCAAGAAAAAGGCTCCGTGCTGATAAAGCATAGAGGTATGAAGGAAGACCAATAGCACCAGCGAGGCCTATGATGCCTAGAAGGGTATGGCCATCATCTCGGACTGTCCAGCCGTTAAAATGGCCTGAAAGCTGCTTTCCTCGAAGATGCTGGGAACTAAAGGTAACTTTAGAGAACGTAGGAAAATCAGGACTTAGTAGAGCGCTTTGCAGGGAAGATAAAATCCCCAATTCCTTTTGTAATTTTTCTCCTGACTGGTAGTCGATATCTGCTTTCTCTATGGAATTCAACAAGAGTAGGAGAGTACAATTGAAAATATTTCCTAGTTCATTGAATTCATAACCATAAGGCTGAGGTTCAAACCGTACATTATGGTTCCCTCGCCAGGCAGCTTCCATACAAAAGGTAAGTTCCTGCAGAGGTTTGTTAAGTCTTGTGCTGATCTTAGAGAAAATCCACCACATGAGCAGGAAGGCAAGTACGTAGAATAAGCAAATATTCAGAGGGAGTTTCAAGGTTGAATAGATGAGATCAGAAACTGGAATTAAAGATAGGGTGAATATCCCTTGAATAGGAATTTTATTTAGTACCAATCCTATATAACGTTTGTTGTTGATTATCATGCTGACCAGGTTCTCTCCACCGAGGATGGAAGGAGCTTTCTGAATCTCTACGGCAGAGGAGCTTCTTGGTTGGAGTTGAGGTAAATTAGGGAGATCTAGAGAAAATGCAGAGGGAGTCCCGCAGTTCTGAGCGCAGAAAAGGACTTCACCATACTTATTTACAAGGCAGATATTTCCTTTTGTGATGTGCAGCGATTGGAATAAATCTTTCTGTAAAAAGGACATGGGGTAGAAACTTACGAGAAGCCCTGCAGTAGTTGGAGAATCCCAAGATTCGATATCTTCAACTAGGATAAGATAATGTAGAAGAGGCTCGGCTGGGATTGTTAACAGAAAGGCTTTTCCCGCAGCTATGGATAGCTTTTTCTTCATTTCGGGATGTTGTTTTAGATAGCGGATGAAAGGGTCCCCTGGATTTTTAGTCTTTATAGATCCGTCAAAGGGATCTATCAGGCATAAGGAGAACTCGGTATCGGATAGTGCCATCATTTCATTGTATGCTTGTGTATAGGGCTCTGTAGAAGGAGCTCCATATGACTTCAAGGCTAAAGTGTTGGCAAGCCTATTGAGGAAGAGCTTATGGATAGTCAGTTTTTTGTCGAATTCTATACTTAAGTTAGTAGCGTGGGTATGGAGGACCTGTACTAAATTTGCTTTAGCAGCAGAAAATGAGAAAAATCCTACTACCATAAGATTCAGCAGTAGGGGAATAGGAATGACTAAAAAGAAAAAGAGTAGAACACGTTTGGTAAAGGTATGCTTCATGGTTCTAATACCTTTAATATTAATAAAGTGATGTCATCATGTTGATGTGAATTTCCTACGAAAGTTTTTACGCTCAACATTAAGCTATGGACAGCATCGCCAGCACTTTTCCCTACCAATCCTTGAACCGTCTGTTGTAAGCGCTCTTCTCCAAACATATCGTTATTGCTATTATAAGCTTCTGTAATGCCATCAGAATATAAAATAAAAAGAGACCCTGGCTTTGGATGAAATGACTTTGAGGTAATGTTAGGAACTTCAGGAAGGAAGCCCAAAGCCATTCCAGGATGGAATAGAAAAGAGGTCTCGCCATCAATATCTAAGTAACAGCCAGGAGGATGTCCGCAAGAATAATATTCCATAGTGTTGGAAGCTTGATGGTAACAGTACACACAGAGAGTCACAAACATTCCAGAGGTTTTTGTATTGTTATAAAATAAACGTGACGTTTCTTGGATCGCAGCTTGGAGAGATAAAGAACGAGAAAGAAACGTTCTGAGCATATTTTTTAGAAATAGCGAATACCCACAAGCGTTTACACCTTTCCCTGAGGCGTCAGCAACAATAAGGAATAAGCGTGACTCCGAACCTTCTCCTACCACAAAGACATCGAAAAAATCTCCTCCAACAGTAATTGCAGGGATATAGGCCTTTGCTAGTTCTGTATGAGGATAGGTAGGAAGAGTATTAGGAAGAAGTCTTTGCTGTGCTTGCTCTCCTAAATATAAAGCGTTCTGCGCGCTTTCTTTCATCTCAAAATTAGTCTTGGCAAGGGATTGCTGTTGGTGGAGGTTATTCACCATGGCATTAAAAATATGGCCAAGCCTGTTGATCTCAAACCCTAAAGAGTCATCAGTATAAAGATAGTTTGTATGTTTTCTAGATTCTATCATAGCTGTAGCAAGTTTTCTGATTGGTAAGGACAATCGTTTTGCTACAATAAAGGCAATGAGACTTCCTAAGAGAATACAAAAGAAGTAGGCAGTGTACATCTTAGCTCTGCGCCGTAAAGGAGCGAAGCTCTCTTCTTTCCTGGCATAAGAAAGGACTGCAATATCCAGACTGGGGACATTTTCAATGAAACCCCAAATCTCTGTATCTTTGATTTTAAAAGAATAGAAATTATTTCCAATGCTAAGGGGGGATAGAATTAGAGGACTTAATTTTGAGTCTATAGGGCAGATGTCGTCATTGAGAAAAACTTGGCAGAATTTTTCTTTCGTCACATCAGGGTAGACGGTATGTAGATGAAGAGCAGGATCAGAAGCTTTTAAGATGACTCCATATTTTGAAAGGATGGCAGTTTGTACAGTCAGGTAGGCTTGTTTGTTTATTAGGAGATCTTTGAGTAAGCTTTCTGCGCTGAAAGTAGTATATAAAACTCCTTGCAGTTCTTGAGTTTTGGCATCAAAAATGTTGGCTTGCATTACAGAAAAGACTTCCTGATTTCTAGGCGATTGTTTTAAGGCTGCTAAAAATGGAGTATTCTCAGGAATGTCTATTTTGTGATTATAGTTTTCCCCTAAGTGTTCAGGCACGCTAGAAGCAACAACAATTTTATCTCCATTAGAGAGTGTCTTAATTAAGGAGATTTCACTATAAGTGCCCTGGAATACTTTCTGCATCTCATTGCTAAGAAGAATATTAGGAGTATCTGGAATCCCAGCATCTAAATCTAAAACATCAGAAAATAGAGATAGAACATCAACATTCAAAGGGACAATCTGAGTTAGAGTATTAGCTTTGAAAGCAGCGTTTTCTTTTAGTGTAGTAGAGATAGCAGAAACTGTTGTGCGGTATTGGTCTAAGTTTAACCAGACAATATTGATCCCTAGAGGAGCAATAATAGCAACGGCGCAAGCCAACCACAAACGGAACCCTATTGTTTTAGTAAAAGGGATCATGGGTATTACGGCGCTCTATTCTTAAGGCTATTATCCTTGAGAAGGAACGTCTTTCCTCTAGTGTTTTGTTTCTTATGCAGTATAAAAAAATTTGCTTAAGGAGACATCTACTATTTCTTTTATGCTAGCTATATCTCAGTAAATTAATTACTTGCAATGGAGATCTTATTTTTTATCTTGATTCCCTAGCTTCTTTTAAACCAGGTGGATATTTGAGAATTTAGAAAATAAGCATTGTTAAAGCTTTTGTTTTTTCATTGTAATACGTATGTATTGTGGTTTTAAAAAGGTATTTTCTATCGTCACCAAGAGCAAGGAGTCTATAGTGCGCATACATCGAGAATTGTCGAAACGTCATTCACAAAAGCACCTTTGTCAATGGTCTGCTTGTACCTTACTCTTTATTATTCCTAATTATGAATGCTCTGCAAACGATCTTATAGATCTCAACATAGATACAGAACCTTTGATAACATCTGTTTCTGGAGATGGTTCTCTTGCTGTTGGCACACTTCGTAAACTTGGATCTAATCCAGGACAGTATCAGCCATTTAAATATGACTTACCTACTCGAACACTAACAACACTTAATGTAGAAGTCACAGGCGAAAGTGGCTATGCTTATGGCATATCATACGACGGCACTGTCATTCTCGGGGCCTGTAGGGTGGCTGCAGCAACGTACAATGCTGCTAAATGGGCTGCTGACGGGACTCGGACAAAACTAGATGGACTTACAGGAGCTAAGCACAATGAAGCTCACAAAATTTCTAAAGATAAGAAGGTTATAATAGGCTTGTCACAAGATACATCTGGGAATTTTAGAGCTGTTACCTGGAAGAATGGAGCAACGACGGCTACACAATTGCCAGATATTACAGGAGGCTCTGAAAATTCTTATGCTCATGGAGTCTCTGATGACGGCTCTATCATTGTCGGCACTGTACAAAGTAGTACCACGAAAAAAAACCTCGCTGTGAAATGGGAAAACAATACTGTTACTTCCCTGGGAACTTTAGGCGGCATTGGTTCCGTAGCACTCTCTGTTTCTGGCGACGGAAAAGTGATAGTTGGCTCTGCTAATACGACTACTGTAACAACGGGTGGAGTTCAAGAAACACATGCGTACATGTATAAAGATAACAAAATGATAGATTTAGGGACTTTAGGTGGTACAAATTCTCTAGCAACAGCAGTCTCTGGAGACGGTGCTGTCATTGTAGGTAGTGCGCACACATTAGACAACGAGACACACGCTTTTCAGTATTATGATGGAGTCATGAAAGATTTAGGGACTTTAGGTGGTTTAAGTTCTACAGCAGCAGCAGTCTCTGCGGATGGTAAACTTATCCTAGGAAGATCACAAATCGCTGGCGGTGATTGGCATGTGTTCATGTGTTACACTGATTTCGCATCTAAAAAAATGCTTGATCTCGATAATACCTATGAAACTTTGGAAGAGAATCATGGTCAGCTTAACTCCCTATTCAACCTACAAAATATGATGTTACGGAGAGCCTCTGAACATGAGTTCACAGAGTTTGGAAAGAATAACATAGCTCTTGGTGTGGGATTCTATGTAAATGCCTTGCAGAGCGTGTCTAGCAATTTGGCGACACAATATATTGGAATGGCGTACAAGGTACATCCTGAATATCGTTTCGGCATATTTTTAGATCACAATTTTAGTGCTCATATCCCTAATAATTTTAACGTAAGCCATAACAAACTATGGGTGGGAGCCTTTATTGGATGGCGTGATTCTAATGCTTTAGGATCTAGTGTAAAGGCATCTTTTGGCTATGGAAAACAAAAGGTCACTATTACTAGAGAGAAGTTAGAGAATACAGAACTAGGTAGTGGAGAGAGCCATTTTGAAGGGGCAACTGCTCAGATAGAAGGACGTTATGGTACAAGGCTCGGAGCAGGTGTTAGAGTACAGCCTTTCTTAGGATTACAATTTACACGCATTACAAGGGACGAATATGACGAATATACTGAAGATAGAGTCCATTTTCCTGTACACTATGATCCTGTAGATTATTCTACAGGAGTCATTTATTTAGGATTAGGATCACATGTTGCACTTGTTGATTCTTTACATGTATCTACACGTATGGGCATGGAACAAAATTTTGCTGCTCATATTGACAAATTCTCAGGATCGATACCTTCTGTTGGGAACTTTGCTTTTGAAAAACTAAACATTACTAAGACAAGAGCATTTGCTGAAATGCATGTCAACTTAGAGCTCTCTTATTTACAGTCTCTAAATCTTATTTTAATCGTTAATCAACAGCCTCTACGGGGCGTTATGGGATTTTCTAGTGATCTTAGGTATTCGGTAGGATTTTAATGACCACAATTTGACTTTGTTTCAAATATCTATATTTATAGTAGATAGGAATGAATAGATGTAAATCTGTCTCAGAATACGTTCTGAGCATATTTTTCTTGCTTGTGACCATCTCTGAATATGAGTATAGTCAGAAATTCTGCGTTGCTAATTCAGTGCTTAAGCAGATCCGAAACCTTTAAAAAAGTTAGGTTGCATATGAAATTTATGAAAGTCCTCAATCAATGGATTTATCGAAGAGATCTTTGGGTAACAACATTCTTGCTAACAGCAGTTCCAGGATCTTTTGCAAACGCTCTTGTAGATATAGCAGGAGAACCTCGGATGTCTGCTGAAGCAACAGGAGTTTCTGGAGATGGTAAAATTATCGTAGGAATGAAGACCCCAGATGATCCTTTTAGTAGAGTTGTCGGATTTCAGTATGTAAATGGGCACTTAGAAACCTTAGAGGCACTGAGTCTTAGATCATCTGTATTCCCTCATGCTGTAACTCCTGATGGGACAATTATTGTAGGTACGAATTATGACTTTATGATGGGTAGCGTTCCTGTGAAGTGGGTAAATGGCAAGATTTCAGAACTCCCGTTACTCCCTGGTGGCATAGAGGCCTCAGCAGAGGCTATTTCTGCAGATGGAAGAGTGATTGTAGGTAATGGCAATATAAATCTTGGAGCTTCTAGTGCTGTGAAATGGGAAGATGGAGTGGCTACACAACTTAAAGCTCTTCCAAGTTCTATGAATGCATATGCCCATGGAGTCTCTGGAGATGGTTCTATCATTGTAGGAACCATGGTAGATGTTGAATGGCGAAACACTGCAGTGAAATGGACGACCGATCAGGTCATCGCCATTGGTAATTTAGGAGGAGCTACCTCTAGTGCTAAAGCAATTTCAACAGACGGCACTGTGATTGTAGGAGGTGCTGAAAATAAAGATTTCCATACACATGCCTATGCTTATAAAAACGGCACTATGAGTGATCTAGGGACTCTTGGAGGTTTTTATTCTCTAGCAAATGCAGTATCTTCGGATGGTTCTGTCATTGTAGGTGTAGCTACTAACTCTGATCACAAAAAACACGCTTTCCAATATGCTGATGGAAAAATAGTGGATTTAGGAACTTTAGGTGGTGATGAGTCTTACGCTCAAGGTGTCTCTGGAGATGGTAAGGTTATTATCGGTAAAGCTCAAATACCATCTGGAGATTGGCATGCATTCCTCTGTCCTTTCCAAGCTCCAAGTCCTGGTCCTGTCCAAGGGGGAAGCACCATCGTAACCAGCCAACGTTCTCGTGGAATGGTAGATATTAACACTACGTACTCCTCATTAAAAAATAGTCAGGTGACACTTCAAAGATTGCTCACGCAATATGGTGCAAAAATCTATGGTGGTTCCTCAGGGGTTCCTTCTTTTGCAAGTGTTAGAAATAGGAGCTGGGAACAAGTTTCTTCGCTGCAAAATGATGTCCAGAAAGGGACTGTTTTAAGTTACAGTTCTCAGATTTATGGTAATCTGCAACAGAACCAGTTGCTTACAGGAGCTTTTATGGATTGGAAACTCGCCTCAGATCCTAAGGCAAGCTTTAAAGTAGCTTTCAGCTACGGTTCTCAAGATGTTATTGTAGGACGCGCGGCTCTTGCTTACACAGAACAAGGCTTAGGAAAAAGTGTCTTTTCAGGTTTTGGAGGACAAGTTCAAGGACGTTATGATCTCCCTTTGGGAGGGACTATTGTTATGCAACCCTTTATGGGACTTCAAGTCCTTCACGTTAGTAGAGAGGGATATTCTGAGCATAACGTACTGTTTCCTGTAAGCTATAATTCTGTAGCATACTCAGCAGCTACAGGTTTTGTTGGTGCTCATGTATTTGCTTCGTTAACACCAGAAATAAAAGCAGTAGCAACGCTAGGTTTAGAGCAAGATCTTAGTTCGCATGTAGATGATTTTACGGGATTGGTCTCTACATTGGGACACTTTGTTATAGAAAATTCTGCACCGATCTCTTTAAGATCTTTTACTTCGCTTACTATGTACTACGACTTGCCGCAACAACAGTCGGTGACATTGTCAGTAGCTATGAACCAACAGC